>CAZZJJ010000054.1:0-8076 GCA_964654405.1 uncultured Treponemataceae bacterium | reverse complement strand
TATATGCAAGGAGATGACATGGCAAACACCATCCCCCAGATGTTCATAGAAAAAGCTGAAAGCCAGCCGGATGTGAACGTCCAATATTCCAAGAACGAAAAAGGCGATTTCATCCCAACCACCTATCGTGAGCTGTTGAACAACATTTGCAGTTTCGCAGCTGGTTTGAATGCCGTGGGTCTAAAACGGGGCGATAACATCGGACTCATTTCAGACAACAGAAAAGAATGGCTGACAGCGGACCTGGCCATCCTGGGGCTTGGTGCTGCCGATGTACCCCGGGGCTGTGACGCGACACTGCAGGAAATCAGCTATATCCTTTCATGGAGCGAATGCAGGCTGGCCATTCTGGAAAATGAAAAACAGCTCGAAAAGGTGCTCGAAGTCCAGAAATCGCTGCCAGCACTGAAAACCGTGATTCTTTTCGATCCGCCTTCAGGCGCACTTAAAGAAAAGGCCGAGTCCTCAGGACTGACTGTTCTGGAATACAGCGCTGTCTTTGAAAAAGGTGCGGCTCTGGAAAAGGCCAACCCTGGTCTCTACCGTGCTGAAGCTCGAAAAGGCAAGCGGGATGACCTTGCGACGCTCATCTATACCTCGGGTACCACAGGCGATCCGAAGGGTGTTATGCTGAGCCATGGCAACTTCCTTCATCAGACTGAATACCTGCCTTCCATAATCGGCGTCAGATCCGGAGAACTCTTTCTTTCGGTTCTGCCGGTCTGGCATTCTTTTGAACGGGTTGTCCAGTACATTATTCTGCAGGCAGGAGCCGGCATCGCCTATTCTAAACCGATTGGCTCCATTCTGCTGGCTGATATGCAGGCGGTTCAGCCTCACTGGTTTACCTCCGTTCCGAGAATCTGGGAGTCTGTCAAGGATGGTGTCTATAAAAGCATCCGCCAGTCCGGGACAGTCAAACAAATCCTCTTCAAGGTCTTTGTTGGAATAGGCGAATCCTATGCCTACTTCAGAAATCACCTCCTTGGCCGGATACCGGCCTTTGCTCCCCGCTCCCGCGTGCTGGAGATCGCGGCATCGATTATCCCCTTCCTCCTGCTTTTCCCGCTCTGGAAGCTTGGCGATATATTGGTGTTCAAGAAAGTCAAAGCCAAGCTGGGCAAGCGCTTTATCGCGGGAGTATCCGGCGGCGGCGCCCTTCCTGCTTCGGTAGACCGCTTTTTCGACGCGCTGGGGGTCCTTATCCTTGAAGGCTATGGACTGACTGAAACGGCGCCGGTGCTCGGAGTACGTTTGAAAAACCATCCCGTCCTCGGAACCGTAGGTCCGATTCATAAAGGAACGGAAGTTCGAATTGTGGGAGAACATGGGGAAATTCTCGGACCTGGCAAGAAAGGCGTCATCCAGGTTCGAGGCCCTCAGGTCATGCTGGGCTATTACAAGCGGCCCGATCTGACGGAAAAAATCATGACAAAGGATGGCTGGCTCGATACCGGCGACCTGGGCATGCTGACAGTCCATGGAGAAATCCGCATAACGGGAAGAGCTAAAGACACCATCGTCCTCAGGGGCGGCGAAAATATCGAGCCCGTTCCAATCGAACAAAAGCTTTGTGAAAGCGAATACATTTCTCAGGCTGTGGTGCTTGGGCAGGACGAAAAATATCTGGCTGCGCTCATTGTCCCGACTCAGGAGAGGATTATTGAGTATGCTGAAGAAAACAATATCCCCTTCGCGGATTACGAATCCCTGATCCTTCAGCCGGAAATTCATGAGCTGCTCGATTTTGAAATTTCGGAACTTGTCAGCAGCAAAAATGGATTCAAACCTTTCGAGCGGATTTTCAAATTCGATGTGCTGGCCGAACCATTCCAGCCGGGCCGCGAGCTTTCAGCCAAACAGGAACTGAAACGCCATGCGATCAATACGCTGTATCACCAGAGGATCAAAGCATTATTTAAAAATTGATGGTTTTCGGACATACTCCATTTTTCGATGTATAGGCCGAATGAAAAAGCCCGAGGCCTAAAAGCCCCGGGCCTCAAAGCCCCGGGCTTTTCCCAATACGCGAATGGCAGAAACGTCAGCGCGCTGCGGTCCGTTTGATTTTCATTCTAATTCGATATCCCCTAAAACGCTCTTGACATGCAAGCGCTTGGTTCCCTGCCCGATTTTGTACGCACAGCGGCGCGGTTCAGAACCCGGAGCAATGGTCTCATCTGGTGAACTGATGTGCCCTGACAATGTCTCTGCCCTGAATTCGATATTCGCCTGCTCCAGCATGAGGTTGACATCGCCGTCATAGGTATTGACTTCACCGCCGCCAAAGACCGGGCCGAGTTCAAGCTCCACGTCACCGGTTCTGGTAATGAGCCGAATTCTGCCCTCCGGCCTCAGCACTGAAATATCGCCAGTCTGCGTCAGCGCAACAACATTGCCTTTTACCCTGCTTATCTGGATATCACCGCCCTGGGTCTCCGCATTGATTATGCCGTTGATTTTCGAACAGCGGATGGAACCATCGATGGTCCGCACGGAAATTGAGCCGCAGTTTATCAGGGTAATCTGTCCTTGCACGGTTGAAGCTTCAACCGAATGGGCGCCATGAATATGGATACCGCCAAGCTCGGTCATTGCCAGCACATTGACAGGACAGTCCCTGATGTCGATTTCGCCCTTCAGGCTGTGCACCTCGAGATCTTTTATCCGCACCGGAACCTTAATTTCAATCGATGCAGTGTAGACATCGGCTGAGGCTTCGCTTCCCAGAACCAGGATGCTTTCATGCCGGCGGACTATCGGTTTCCATGATGGTATGGTCGATGTAGTGCCATGAAGTTCACAGTCGATATGTATCATGTCATCTGCTGAATTCGATATTGCAATTGCCCCTTCAGGCAAGCGAATTATAAATCGCTCTGCTATTTCCGGATCGACATTCTCCTGGAAATAGCGAATCTCGAGGTCAGTGCCCTCGCTCCGCATAGGAACTCCTTTCCCTAACTGTCCACAGGTACGCCAATTTCAAAAGTCTTGAGAAAAATAGAATATCACTAAATGTCTTTTTAGGCTACTATTTTGAAAATTGAAACATTTTTCTGCAATACCATTGACATGCTATGAAACACGCAGTATAGTTTGTATTACAAACTGGTTTGCGAGGTTGTATAACCATGAAAGACGAGAAAATACAGCAGAAAGATTTGCAGGAAATAGCCGACTGCCTTAGAGATTTGCGAACTGCGATTAAAACCAACAGCCCGCTGCTTCACATTGTCGCAAGTTCGCGTCTTTACCCGATTCTGGGGCTTGTATTCGGAGTTCTGGCATCGGGATATTCGATTATGATGCACATCCTGACAACCGCCAGCGATACAGCGGAGCCGGGATTTCAGCCTGCCAGCCTTACCTGGATTTTTCTAGTATTCCTCCTGGTATGCGGGGGAGTTGTAAAGGTATTTTACACTAATCGTCTTATCAGAAATCTTAAAAACGCTTCTTTCGGCGCCCTTTTAAAAACCATCTATGGAGGCAGAATTTCCGGCTTTCTTCTGAGCGCTGCGCTGACAATCACCGCTGCCATTGTTTTTCTGGTAAGGATGAACCACCCATGGTACATTGTGCCGGTTGCCGCTATTTTTACTTCATTTGTTGTCCAGGTCATGAATTTCCTCATTGAACTGGCTGAATACAGCATTTTTGGATTTTCCGTTCTTATTTTCGGACTTGTTTCATTATTTGTCATAGATACCTGGCCATGGCTGTGTGTAGCGCTGACCTTTGGCGGCTCTTTTCTGGTATTCGGCATAGCTGGGCTTATCAGGGCATCAGGAATAACAGGTAAAAAATGAAAAGCCGTACCGGAGCAAAAGACAGCCTGCCTGATCCAGACAAGATCATTCACGAGCGGTCACGATTAAGGATACTTGTCTTTCTTGCGTCTTCGCTGTCGTCTGCCGTTGGATTCACTGAACTGAAGGAAGGTCTGGGCATGACGGCAGGCAACCTATCAACACAGATAAGCACGCTCGAAGAAGCAGGCTACATTCGGGTAGAAAAGCGGTTTTTGGGCAAAAAGCCTAATACTTCGATCATGCTTACTACAGAAGGGAAAACCGCTCTTGAAACATATATAGCCGATATTGAAATTCTGATGACTGCGGCAAGAAAACAGGAAGGCGTTTTGAAGGAAGCTCAACACTGAAAAGGAGAAACCGATGGAATCCATTCTTTCACTGGTGAATGTAAAGAAAATCTACAGAAAAGGCGATAATGAGGTTGCCGCGTTAGCTGGCATCAATATCGAGTTTGAAAGACAGGAATTCTGCGCAATAGTCGGACCTTCAGGCTCCGGAAAAACAACGCTCCTGAATATAATCGGCTGTCTTGATCGACCGACCGAAGGTTCAGTCACCTATCTTTCAAAGCCCCTCGCTTCGCTCGATGAAAAAAGCCTTTCTGCATACCGCAGGGAGCATATCTCCTTTATATTTCAGTCCTTCAATCTTATACCTGTTCTCACTGTCGTTGAAAATGTCGAATTGCCTCTGGAAATTGAAGGCAAGACAGCAAAAACCGATGTGAGAAAAAAGGCGCTTGCCATGCTAGAAAAAGTTGGCCTGTCCGATAAAGCAAACCGATATCCACGGGAGCTTTCCGGAGGCCAAGAACAGCGGGTAGCAATTGCGCGGGCACTGGTAAAGGATCCTGTCGTAGTGCTTGCCGACGAGCCGACTGCTAATTTGGATTCGCATAACGCTGAGGAAATAGTACGGCTGATGAAAAAGATAAATTCCGATCTTCACACTACCTTCATTTTTTCGACCCATGACCGAATGATCATGCAGGAAGCGGGCAGAATCATCGAACTGCACGATGGTGCTGTCGCTTCGGATACGAGGAGATCATGATGAACCGGACACTGCTGTCCATCGCATCTCGAAACGTTGTACGATACGGGAAACGAACGGTCATCACAGCCATTGTACTGATGTTTGGGCTAGCCTGCTTCATTTTTTTCGACTCATTGCTCGCGGGCATGGACCGTATGACTATCGATGCGATGACCGACTATACCGCTTCTTCGATTATTATCAGAACTGCCGAATATCAGAAAAATCATCGAGGCCTGCCGCTGGATTACGGGATTGACGCGCCTGAAAAACTGATTGAGGATTTAAAGCAAACCGCTCCGGAAGCCAGCGGGATTACGCCGCGAGCATTGTTTGCAGGTAACGCCTCCAACAGGATCGAATCGATACCGATTCTAGGTACCGTTGTTGATCCTTTCCGCGACGCTACTGTATTTCGGATTCGCGATGCTGTAAAGCAGGGAAGTTGGCTTTCGCCCGGCATTGAAGAAAAAACTGCGGTACTCGGTATTACTGTCGCGCAGGATCTCGGCCTTTCCGTCGGCGATTATTTCCTGCTTTCCGCCAGAACCACCGATGAAGCGACCAACGCTGATGAATTCAAGATAGTCGGAATTGTCGATGTTCCAGCTCCGGAAATAAATCAAGGCGGAGTTTTTATTTCTTTTGATAATGCCCGCGAATTTTTGGGCAGTAATCTGCCCGTTACCGAGATCGATATTGCCTTGCCGAGACAGCCCAGCATTGATGCGGGCATGAAGAAAGCAGGCGAAGCTGCTCTCAAAATCGCACAACGCCATCCCGACCTTGCAACAATATCCATTGCAGACACTGCTAAAGATTATATGGCAATGCGTGCCATGAAGTCAAAATTCTCATCGATCGTCATTCTCGTTGTTCTTCTCATCGCTGGCGTGGGAATCGTGAATACCATTCTGATGAGCATTTATTCGAGAATCAAGGAGATCGGCGTACTCAGGGCTTATGGGATGGAAGCACGGCATATCAGACGGCTGTTTTCGCTTGAAGGAATCATGATCGGCACGGTGGGAAGCTTGGGAGGTGCGCTGCTCGGAGCTCTCCTTGTCTGGTGGGCCAGCACGAGCGGCATTCCTCTGGATATGTTCCTTGGAAAAATCTCGGTCGGCAGTATTCCGCTGGCGGGGACACTCTACGGGGAGTGGCATATCGGCACGTTTATTTTCAGCATCGCGTTCGGGATTCTGGCTTCCTGGTTCTCTGCCAGAATTCCGGCAAAAAAAGCCGCGTCACTCGAAGTGACTGAAGCGCTTCGTTTCATCTGATGAGGAGGCAGGGCATGAAAGTATTTTCAATGGCAATCCGCAATCTGCAGAGAAACAGGCGCAGGTCTTTGCTCGCCGCCAGTTCGGTGTTCCTTTCAATATTTCTGGTTATTGTCCTGCAGGGGTTCATGGATGGTTTTCTCGATTCGCTGATACGGAATTACACAAAAAACGAAACAGGACATATCAATATAACGACTGCGGAATACCGTGAGCGCGCCCGATTCATGCCGGTCGATACATTCCTGGAAGATTACGCGGCACTTTCGGATGCAATTCGTACTGAACTTGGAAGTATCGGAAATACTGCAGTCATAGCACCGCGGATTCGATTCGGTGTTCTCCTGTCATCCGGCAATCTGACCCGCCAGGCACTGGCGCTTGCCGGCGATCCTGAAATTGAGAAAAAACTTCTTATGCTGGACAAACGGCTGCTGCCCGGAGGCCAATATTGCGACAGCCCTGGAACTGTCATTATCGGCGAAAAGCTTGCCAATGACCTGGGGCTCTCGACTGGAGATGCCATAAAAGTTGTAGCCCAGAAAGCTGATGGCGGCATTGGCTTCAAGAAGCTCAAAATTTCAGGACTCTTCAGAACGAATGTCAATTCTCTGGATGAATCGGTTTTTCAAATGTCGCTCAACGATGCGCAGAGCCTGCTCGCGATGGGAAATGGGACCCAACAGCTTTCCATTATGTTGCCGGCATCAGAAAATTCAGCCTCCAGAGCCGCTTCCCTTTCCCGGCAGCTAGAAAGTAAAGGTTTCGCTGGACTGTCGGTTCTTCCATGGACCGCTATCGGCGAGTACCCGAAAATCGTTGCGATGGCTGGTGCAGTTTATTTTTCGATGTACATTGTCATCGCGCTGCTCGGCGCTTTCATCATCGCAAACATCATGACGATGGTTGTCCTGGAGAGAAAACGTGAAATCGGAATTCTGATGTCAATGGGAATGAAGAAGAGCAATCTCCTCAGCCTCTTTTTGCTTGAAGGCAGCATGCTCGGATTCATAGGCGCTGTGGGAGGAAGTATTTTCGGTCTCGCCGTTACCGGCATTTTTTCAAAAATCGGTTTTGATCTGACCAGCTCGATGGCAGGATTTTCATGGCCGCTGGACAATATCATACATACGCGGTTTTCAATTGGAGCAGGCATTGCGGGAATTACGCTCGGTACAGCTGTCGCGGCCATTGTATCGTGGCTGCCTTCTTGGCGAGCGGCAAACCTGCCTCCCGTCGAAGCAATCCGTTCCATTTAGAAATCTTGAGAAGGAAAAACCAATGAAACGAGAATCATTTGTAATGCTTGCCTGCTTTGTTTTTTTCATGATGACTGGAATGACATATGGCCAGTCAGCACAGTCCATCATCGAAAAAGTAGAAGCAAATCAGACATATCAGAGCATTTCCTATGAGGGTACGATGGAAATAATATCGGGATCCCGGATCATGACAAAAACCATGAAAGCATGGACAGTCGGTTCCGATAAAGCGTTTATCGAATTTACAAATCCGGAAGACCGCGGTGTTCGGATGCTTAAGCTCGGGAAAAACCTATGGATGTATTTCCCATCGGAAAAGGACACCATCAAAATCACAGGCGCCCTGCTTCAGCAAGGCATGATGGGATCGAATATTTCCTATGAGGACATGATGGAACCTGACATTCTGAAATCAAAATATGAAGCAAGCATATCAGGAGAAGAGACCATCAATGACCGCGCCTGCGTGATTATTACGCTCAAAGCCCTGTCTTCAGCGGTTGCGTATTCAAAACGCGTAATCTGGGTGGACAAAGAACATTTCTTTGCAATGAAGACCGAACTCTACTCTCGCGGCGGCCAGCTCTTAAAAACCATTTCAACACTGAGCACAGAAAAAATCGGCCAACGCTATTTTCCGATAAAAATCGAAGTAATCGACGGATTGAAGAAAAATTC
>CAZZJJ010000053.1:0-8409 GCA_964654405.1 uncultured Treponemataceae bacterium | reverse complement strand
GATGGAAATTTTGAGGAGTGTCGTTCATGGCATATGAATTCAGACTGCTGAAAACAGGCTTCCACGATGCGTTTTTCAATATGGGTTTGGATGAGGCGATTCTTACAGCTGTCGCTGAAGGGCGGGTTCTGCCGACAATCAGGTTCTATGGCTGGGAGCCGCACGCAATCTCCATTGGCTATTTCCAAGGTGTTTATGAAGAAGTCAATCTGGAGGCATGCCGGGAAAAAGGTGTTGATGTGGTTAGACGAATTACAGGAGGCGGCGCAGTCTTTCATGCAGCTGAGGTAACCTACAGCATCGTAATTCCAGAGAGCCATCCGCTATCGCGCCCTTCAATTCTGGATTCATACCGTCTTCTTTGCTCAGGCATCATAGAAGGCTTATCGCGGCTCGGCATCGAGGCTGAATTCGCACCGATCAACGATATTATCGCGGGCGGAAAAAAAATTTCCGGCAACGCCCAGACACGGAAGAAAAACTGCATTCTCCAGCATGGCACCATCCTTATTTCTGTGGATGTTGACACCATGTTCAGCCTTCTCAAGGTTCCGCAGGAAAAAGCCAGGGGCAAGCTGATTCAGGAAGTCAAAGCGCGGGTCACCAGCATTGAAAATCTGCTTGGAAAAGCAATCGGTTTCGACGAGACTGCCCTGGCGCTTGAGCAAGGTTTTTCGAGCGCACTGGATCTCGCACTTTCAGAAGCTGAACCCTCGGAAGAAGAGACCATCGCCGCAACCGGCATCTCTGCCGAGAAATTCTCGTCTCCCGCATGGACTTTCAAGCGCTGATTCCCCTGCGCTGTCCTCTGTGCGCGCAGGAAACGGAGCGGCTCAATTTTCCCATTCGCGGCAGAGATCGCTGGTATCATCGATGCGGCTCTTGCGGGTTCATGTACCTGGCGCCCGCTCACCATCTTTCCGCAGAAGCTGAAAAAGCGCGCTATCTCCAGCACCAAAATTCGAATGACAACGGCTATCGGGATTATCTCGAAACATTTATCAAAGCAGCTGTCCTTCCTCATCTGAAGCCGGGTGCAGAAATTCTGGATTTCGGTTCAGGCCCGGTACCTGCACTATCAAACATGCTGAATGAGCGGGGATTTCAGTGCTATCCCTTTGATCCCTATTTTTCTCCCGACTCCGCATGGCAGAGCCGCTCCTATGACGCGGTGATGCTCCATGAAGTGGCTGAGCATCTTGCAGATCCGGCGGCTGTATTCACAGCGGCAGGCGCATGCATTCGGAACGGCGGATTTTTCATAATCCGGACCAGATTCCTGGAAAGCTGTGCTGATTTTGCATCGTGGTGGTACCGGATGGATTCAACCCATATAAGTTTCTATACTGAGATTGGCATGCGCAAAATCATGGCATCGCAGGGCTTTTTACCGATTCTGTTTCAAATTCCGGACATTGCGGTCTTCCGCAAAAACACGCGCTGAAACCAGAATAATTCAAAAGTAACAGTGTTTTGAAATTAGCTCGGCTTGACTGGCACAATTTTTAGATTACACTGGAGATAGGTCGAGAAAATAATGAGGAGTCAGCGATGGTATTGTCCATCATCCAGAACATCTCCATCATCATTGCTGCGGAAGTCCTGTACCATTTTCTCTCTCAATCTTTCTCTGGCAAGGCCTATCTCATTGCTATTCTGAACGGAATTCTTTTCGGTTTGACGGCTGTCCTTGCCATGATGACGCCTTTCCGATTCGAAACGGGCATCATCTATGACGGAAGAACCATCGTTATTGGCATAGCAACACTCTTCGGCGGTCCGCTCACCGGCAGCATCGCTTCCGCGATTGCTGCGGGTTATCGGATTTTCATCGTCGGCGGAACAGGCTATCTGGCGGGCGTCCTGAGCATTCTTGAAGCCTTTGTAATCGGCGCAATATTCAACAGGATAAGAAAACATGCGAAGCTGGCGCATGAATGGCCAATCATTGTAGCTGCATCGATGCTGATCCATGTGTTCATGCTCCTGGCTCAGCTGTTTCTCCCGAATCAGCGCTGGCGTCTGGTTTTGCCGGTTATCTCGCCTGTCGTTCTGACTATTTATCCAATCGGATTTATTCTCATCAGCACGCTGTTCATTGAGGCTGAAAAAAAGGCGCAGGCTCACAAGGAGCTTGAGGCATCGGAAGAACGCTACCGGCAGATTTTCAACAATAGACATACGGTCATGCTTATTGTCGACCCGCAAACTGGAGCTATAATCGACGCGAATCCAGCTGCTGAAGTCTATTATGGCTATTCCCATGAAATCCTGTGCCGCATGAAAGTTGCGGATCTTAACACATTAAGCCCCGAAGAAGTCAGACAGGAAATGGCACGTGCGAAATCCTTCCAGAAAAATGCCTTTCAGTTCAGGCATCGCCTTGCATCGGGAGAAATTCGGGATGTCGAGGTGTTCTCGGGGCCGATTATTTTTTCCGGGAAACAGTATCTTTACTCTATTGTGCATGACATCAGTGAAAAAATGGAAGCCAAGAGAAAGATTGTGGAGATGAACGAAAATCTGGAGAAAATCGTTTCAAGACGCACTGAAGCGCTTGAATCAGCTAACCTGGAGCTGGAATCTTTTGCCTATTCGGTTTCCCATGATTTACGCGCTCCTCTGCGCGCAATTGAAGGTTTTTTTGGATTTCTGATGCAGGAGATAGCGGAAATCAATCCTTCGCTGTCTGACAACGCCCGGCATTACCAGGAAAGGATTAGATTCAACATTACAAAAATGAACCTCCTGATAGACGACCTTTTGAACCTCTCCAGAATCGGCACGCAGGAACTCTCTTTGCAATCGGTAGATATGAGCGAGCTTGCTAAAGAAGTTGTCAATGAGCTGCAGTCCGAAAATCCGGGAAGAAGGGCAGCAATCATCATAGACCCAGCCATGACATGCGTCGCCGACAAAGCCTTGCTCAAGATAGCGCTGACCAATCTTTTTTCCAACGCACTCAAGTACACATCCACCGTGATTCAGCCAGCCATACGTTTTTCCAGTATGGACAAGGACAATGAGCGGGTATATTTTATCAAGGATAACGGCATTGGTTTTGATATGCAGTATGCAGGCAAGCTGTTCACTCCATTCCAGAAACTGCATTCTGACAAACGATATCCCGGTACGGGAATCGGATTGAGTATTGTACGCCGTGTTATTTCCAAGCATGGCGGTAAAATATGGGCAGAGGCAGTTCCTGACAAAGGCGCAACTTTCTACTTTACCCTGGGAGGCTGATGTGAACGGTATCGGTGAGTTTCAGACTATCCTGCTGGTTGAAGACAACCCTGATGATGAAGAGCTGACGCTCCTGGCCTTTAAGAACAACCATATCGCCAACTCCATCATTGTGGTTCATGACGGAGCGGAAGCGCTGGATTTTCTATTCCGGAGAAAGGCTTACGCCAACCGTGATGTCAGATCGACACCCCGGCTTGTTCTTCTTGACCTGAAATTGCCCAAGCTGAGCGGATTGGACGTCTTGATAGAACTCAGAAATAATGAGATGACTCTGTTTCTGCCAGTTGTTGTTTTGACAACATCCAACCAGGATGAGGATATTATCAATTCATACAAATATGGCGCCAACAGCTTTATACGGAAACCTGTCGAATTCAGCAAATTCAATGAAGCGATAAAATCGCTGGGCTTGTACTGGCTTGTTCTCAACGAGGTTCCGCTCTCAACGAAAACCGCTCTCGCAAAAGGCTGACAATGACACAAAACCAGCACAACGGAATCATAAAAGAATTAAAAATCCTCATAATTGACGACAATGAAGATGACGCGGCTTTGATGGAGCACTTTTTACGAAAACAATGGCCTGAAGCCCTTGTTACCGTCATAGATTCCCGCGAAGGTTTTCTTGATCTGCTCGATAGTAATTTCCAATTCGATCTTGTCATATCAGACTGGTCACTTCCGCAATTTTCCGGCATGGACGCGCTGAAAATGCTCAGAGGCTCGGACATTCAAGCGCCATTCATCCTGGTATCCGGCAAAATCGGCGAGGAAAGCGCTGTTCAGGCAATCAGGGAAGGCGCTTATGATTATGTTCTGAAAAACAATCTGACGAGGCTTCCTATTGCCGCGAATCGGGCTTTGCAAGATAGAGCTCGCGAACAAGCTGAACAGAAAATGCAGGAACAGCTGCACTTGCAGGCGACAGGACTCCAAGCAATCCCGATCGCGATAGTAATTATTTCAGCCAGCGGCATTATTGAATCCGTAAACCCGGCATTCGAAGTTCTTACAGGATATGAGCCTGAGGAAGTTATCGGCCATTCAGTCGCGGAATTCTGCGATTCAGGACTTTGCATGCAGGATTTTCAAGACTGGAAGGGCAATCATATAAAAACTTCACGCGTAACAGAAAAAAGAAAAAACGGCAGTCACTATTTTGAAGAATGGACCATCTGCCCTGTTTACAATGATAAAGATCAACTAACGCATTTTATTGTCGCTAAAACCGATGTAACATCGGAAGAGCAGAGAAAACGGCATAATGAACTGGAATTGCTGTACTCCAATCTCAGCGCGCAGGCAAATAGCAGCTCAATATTGATTAAGAGGACAATCAATTTCATCGCTGAGCAGTTCCCCGCTTCTCATCCCGGTTTTCACATCCATGCCACTAGCCATGAAAGCGCCGTCGATTCCTGGATCGGAACCCCTCACGAAAAAAGCTTAAATGAATTTACCTACGAGATCCATTTTTTCGATCAGCCCTTCGGGCAGCTGGCAATGAACTATTCATCAACCTCTGTGCTGAATGAATTCGAGCTTTATGCGGTCATTGCCAAAGCTTTTGAATCTGCCTTGCTCAAGCTTGCAGCCAAAGAGCGAGCGGAAAGCCAAATAAAAAAAATCTCCTTCCTCAGCTATATCACCAAATCCATCAATTCCGTCTTTGACGCTGATTTAATGCTCGGGAATATTCTCAAACAATCAGCGAAACTGCTTAATGCTGACACAATGGCGCTTTATCTTTACAACAAGGAAACCAAGGACTATGTCTGCCGCGCTCACTATGGTCTCAGAAGCATAAACCTCACCGGTGTTCACATTGCCCCAGGTCAGCCCTATGTCGGTACAGCAGCAAGTGATCAGCAATTCCTCTCCTGCTATACATTCGACAACCTGAATGGCCAGGATCAATTCATTGCTCTGATACAGACTGAAAAATTTCTATCGCAGCATTGCGCACCGATCGTTGTCGGCGGCATGACGCTTGGCGTGCTTGAGGTTTTTCAAAGAAAGGAATTTACCCTCACCGATGAATGGGTAGCGCTGTTTGAAGCCATAGCCATGCAGACTGGCGTAGCGCTGGAGTACAATACCGTATTTCTGGAATTGCAAAGCGTCTATCGGGATCTTGAAAATTCCTATGAAGCCACGATCGAAGGCTGGTCTTCAGCCATGGACTTGCGGGACCAGGAAACCGAAGGCCACTCGAAGCGCGTTACATCGCTGACAGTCGCTTTCGCGACCCGGCTGGGGTTCAGCCAGGATGACATCGTTCGGGCAAAGCGCGGTGCCCTCTTGCATGACATCGGGAAGATCGGCATCCCGGACAGCATCCTTCGAAAAAACGGCCCGTTGACCGAAGAAGAATGGGCAATCATGAAAGAACATCCCTCCAAAGCCTACGGGATGCTCTATCGGATTCCATACCTTCGGAATTGTCTTGATATCCCCTTGTATCATCATGAAAAATGGGATGGAACCGGATACCCGCAGGGGCTTAGCGGTAAAAAAATACCGCTCGCAGCACGCATGTTCGCCTTGATAGATGTCTATGACGCGTTGACTTCGGACAGACCCTATCGGAAAGCCTGGACAAAAGAAAAAACCGTGGAATACATTCGCGAGCAGGCTGGCCGGCATTTTGATCCTGAGCTTACGGAAGCATTCATTGCCTTAATCAAAGACTGAAGCCCATGAGCAGCCACGAATCCCGTACGCCGGCAAATGCCCGAAAACAGAGAACTCGCATCGAGATATACAGCCTCAGCCTGTTGACGGGCATCCTTGCAGGCCTTGTGGTGGTTGCCTATCGATTTGCCATCAGCGCGGCTGAAGAAAGCCGCTCCAGTTTTCTCCAACTCCATCGAACCAGCCTTCCGCATCTGGCTGCTTTCTTTTTGCTGCTGGCTGGCGCCGGAGCCGTCACCTTTCTGATGACACGGGCAAGACCTTTGATAAAAGGCTCCGGCATACCCCAGGTAAAAGCCTTTCTCCTGCGCAGGGTAAATTTTGACTGGAAGCGGGAATTGCCCTTCAAATTTTCTGGCGGCGTGCTGGCGCTCGGCGCAGGGCTCTCCCTCGGGAGGGAAGGCCCATCCATTCAACTAGGCTCGCTCACCGGAAAAGCCGTGGAAGAAATCGCACACAAGCCAGAATACCAGCGATACCTCATTACCGCCGGCGCCGCTGCCGGCATATCCGCGGCGTTCAACGCGCCACTGGCAGCCGTGCTGTTCTGTGTCGAGGAACTGCACAGAAACATTTCCCCTGTCATGCTCACCAGCGCGCTGATCGCATCCTTTTCAGCTAATCTCATTATGTGGATTTTTGCGGGAAATACGCCGATTTTCGGCATCGAACTAATCAACGTTTTACCGATTAACCTCTATGTACCTGCAATTCTGGCAATCGGAATTTCTACGGGAATTCTGGGAGCTCTTTTCAATCACGGACTTATCAGGACTGGCGAGTGGTTTAAAAAACTATTTCACCAACACTTGCCAGGGATGATGCTGGCTTTTCTTGTTGGAGGGCTGGTCTGTATCCTGCTTCCCGAAATCACTGGCGGCGGCAACTCGCTGATCAATCAGCTCAATCTGAACAGTTTTACCTTCCTGACCCTGATTATCCTGCTGGCCGCGAAATTCGTCTTTACCCTCTTTTCATATGCCTCAGGAGCTCCTGGCGGCATTTTTCTGCCCATGCTCGCGCTCGGTGCGCTCATCGGTTCCATCGCAAACCGCGCCTTTGTCTTTTTCAATCTGCCCGATGGCTATCTTCCCAACTATCTTCTGTTGGGCATGGCGGGATTTTTTGTGGCGGTTGTCCGCGCGCCGATTACAGGAGCGGTTCTTATAACGGAGATGGCAGGTAGTTTTTCTCACTTTCCTGCCTTTATTTTTGTTTCCGTGCTAGCTTCCCTGACTGCCAGCATCCTGAAAACGCCCCCTATTTATGACATGCTGCTCGCAAAGATACCTGCTTCATCGCAGAACAAAGCCAATATACATTCAGCTGAAGAAGCTGAACCGGTTGTACTCCACATTCCGCTGCAGGAAGGCTGCCTTTACACCGATTGCGCAGGCTTATCCGCCCATTTACCTGCGCCAGCCTTATTAAGCGGAATTCTCAGGGGCGAGAACGAATTATTCCCCGAGCCCGGCCTTGAGATTTACGCTGGGGATATTGCGCTCATTCTCGTGCCCCGATATCGTGCGCATCAATTGAAAGAAAGCCTGCTTGAGCTTGGGAAATCCGCAGCAGTCTGTCCCGATAGCAATGAAGAAACCTGATGCACTGTCAATATCTTGCATTTTCCTGATTCCTGCGCTATACAATAGCCTCTTTTCTATATTTCTGCGTATCAAAATGCCCAGAGACGAGGTTTTGAATGAATCCCGAACTTTCCAAAAACAAGATTGAACACGCCACCCCAGCTTTCATTTTTCTTTCAGTTCTCTATGGGGCTCTGCTGATTATTTCGAATATCACCGTTGTAAAATTGGTGAAAGTCGGCCCCTTTCTCCTGACCGCCGCCTTTTTTACCTATCCACTCGTCTATGTCCTCTCCGACATCATGACCGAAATTTACGGATACCGCCTTTCAATAAAAGCCATCTGGGCTAATTTCGCAGCCCAGGCCCTCATGTCGGTGGTATTCGCTTTTACCCTTTCGCTGAATGGCACCGATCCGGACATCCAGAACGCGATGGCAACCCTCTTTTCCACAACCTGGCGAATTGTCCTTGGCTCCCTGACAGCCTACTTCATCGGCGACTGGCTCAATTCATACCTTATGTCTCGAATGAAAGTTGCCCAGAAGGGAAAAAACTTCTTCCTCCGAGCCATGGCATCGAGTCTCCCGGCCCACTTTATCGACACAGCCCTCTTCAACCTCATAGCCTTCGGCGGTGTCTGGACCAGCGGCGACATTCTCAGAAACACCCTTTCCGAGTCTTCGCTCGCCTCGGTCTACGAGTTTCTCGTTTTCCCCCTGACTTTTATCGTTGTGCGGTATTGGAAAAAGCTCGAAAAAATCGATGTCATCGATGAGGGCATCAAATATAGCTTGTTCTGAAGCAGAGAAGCTGTTTTTAGAAAATATAATGGCCCAGGGCCGATTCGAACGGCCGACCTGCTGCTTAGGAGGCAGCC
>CAZZJJ010000052.1:0-8520 GCA_964654405.1 uncultured Treponemataceae bacterium | reverse complement strand
CGGCAAAACCGTCCAGGTCATACCCCACATCACCGATGAAATCAAACGCCGCATCATTGTCGTTGCGGAAAGCTCCGATGTCGATATTACCATAGTCGAAATCGGCGGCACCGTCGGCGACATGGAATCTATCCCCTTCTTGGAAGCTGCCCGCCAGCTCATACACGAGTTTGGCCGCCAGAATGCCATTTCAGTCCATGTCACGCTGGTGCCTTCAGTCTCGGGCGGAGAAATCAAGACCAAACCCACCCAGCACGCCGTCAAAGAACTTCAGGAAGTCGGTATCCAGCCCGATGTGCTCATCCTCCGCTCAAAACAGCCGCTGGAAGAAGGCATCCGCAGAAAAATTTCATCTTTTACCAATGTCGAATTTGAAGGCGTTATCTCTGGCTATGATGCTCCGACCATCTACGAAGTCCCCCTCATCTTCTTTCAGCAGAAACTCGACAGCTTCATCTTGAAAAAAATGAATGTCGAAAGCAGACACGCCGAACTCGGCATCTGGAAACAGGTCGTCAATACCGTGAAAAACCCTGCTCATCAAGTGCGCATTGGCATTGTCGGCAAATACATGGAACTGCACGATGCCTACAAGTCAGTCTGGGAGGCCCTCTACCATGGCGGCATTGCGAATAATGCCGGCGTCGAACTCGTAAAAATCGACTCAGGTCTCCTGGAGCATGCTGATGCCAACCTCGACGAACTCTTTGCCGGCATCGACGGGATTCTGGTACCCGGCGGCTTTGGCGAACGCGGCATCGAAGGCATGGTTAAAGCCGCGCAATATGCCCGCGAGCACGGAATACCGTATTTCGGCATCTGCCTCGGCATGCAAATAATGGTCATCGAATACGCCCGCAACGTGCTGGGCTACAAGGACGCGCACTCCAGCGAGTTTTCCAAAACTACCAGCTACCCCGTCGTTGCCCTGCTGGAAGAACAGATCGATGTCAAAGCCTATGGCGGAACGATGCGCCTGGGGGCTTCGGAATCGGTCATCAAAGCAGGCACCTTCATGCATAAAGCCTATGGTAAAGATCGAATTCTGGAACGGCACCGGCACCGCTATGAGGTTGCCAACGACAAACGGGAGGAACTCCAGGAAAAAGGCCTTATCATCGCGGCGACCACGCCGGACGGCTCGCTGGTGGAAGCCTGCGAATGGCCTGGGCACCTGTGGTCAGTCGGTGTTCAGTACCACCCTGAATTCAAATCCCGCCCGACCAAAGCGCACCCGCTGTTCAAAGCCTTTATCGCGGCAAGCCTGGAACGTCACGCAAAAGCTTGACAGCAAGGCTTTCCGGGGACGATACTCTTTCAGGTATGCGTTCAGGAATGCGCCGGGAAAACAAACCACAGCACTGTCTCATCAGCGCCATGGCAGTATTCGCTGCCATGGTCATGCTTGTTTCTTGCTCGGTGCGCAATGAGGAAAGCCCAACCCAGACCAGCGATGATACGCCCGACATCGTTTTTTTCGGCTATTCCCGGGAGGAAGTGAATAACGGCGTTGTCACCTTCAAAGCCAGCGCGGAAAAAGCCGAATATTTTCAGGAACAGCGAAAGCTTGTCATTTACAACGTGCGGTTTGAAGATAGGGGTGAATCCGGCCAGACCATGCTTTCGGAAGGCGAAGCGGAAAAAGCCATCTATTATGAAGACACCGGCAATGCCGAATTTTCAGGTTTTATCAGCATTCGGTCCTATGAAGAAGACGCCAGCTTTGAAACCAGCGCCCTGCGCTATGACGCAGCTACCCAGACTCTGGAAGGCGATGCGAAAACCACGGCTGTCGTCCAGGTTGGCACCAAACTCTTTCTCCATGGCATGGGATTTTTCGCCGATATTCAAAACAAGGCATTCTCTTTCAGAAATGGGGTAAGCGGCAGTATATTGAACAAGGGGAGCAAACCATGAAAACACAAAAATCAAAAACGGCCTTTTTCCTGGCAGTACTGACTATATGTCTTCTGCTGGCGGCCGGCATGCCGGTTTTTGCCCAGAACGCCGCGCCGGCACAGCCGGTTGAAGGCCAGAAAGGCGAAGCCAGCGATGTGATCACCTTTACCGCCCAGCGAATGGAAAGCGTGCTTGCCAAGGGTAAGGAAAAAACCATCCTCATCGGCGCGGCAGTCGTCAACACGGGAAGCATTGAAATCCGGGCTGACAGGATTGAGCTGTCCGGAACCGATTACAATAATCTCGTCTGTATCGGTACTGTCAAAGTCAAGGATGAATCCAAAGGCTTTGCTCTCGTCTCCGATAACCTGGAGTACGCACGCGATACGGAAATAGGCCTTGCTCAGAGCGCAGTCGTGCTTGAGGACTCAAAAAACAACGTCATCCTCAAGGCGGAGTGGGTTCGATTTGACCAGAAACAAAGCATTGTCGACGCCCGGATAGCGGTTCATATTTTAAAGGAAGATTTCGCTGTCCGTGCTGAATATGCGCGATACAACCGCGACACCGAAAGCCTCGAACTCAGCGGAAAGCCCACCATTGTCTCGCCCGACGGCACCATTACTGCGGACACCGTGAGCGGCAAACCGACCATGGACAACCTGACCCTGAGCGGCCAGGTCAGCGGAACCATAACAACCAAGAAAAAAGAAGGGACTACTCCTTGAGCGACTCCGTTCTTGAAGTAAAAAACCTCCACAAAAACTATGGTAAAAAGCTGGCAGTCTCGGATGTCAGTTTTTCCATGAAAAATGGAGAAGTGGTCGGCCTTCTGGGACCCAACGGCGCTGGTAAAACCACAATTTTTTATATAGTGGCTGGATTTCTCCAGCCCAGCGCCGGCATCGTGATGCTGGACGGACACATCCTCAACCGGATGCCCATGTTCCAGCGGGCGCGGCACGGGATTTCATACCTCCCCCAGGAAGCATCCATTTTCAGAAAAATGACGGTCGAGGAAAATATTCTGGCAGTGCTGGAAACACGAAGCGGGATGAGCGGCGCCGCGCGCCGCGGCAGGGCGCGCCAGCTTATGGAAGAGTTCGGCATTACTGCTATCGCGAATCAGCCAGGCTATACGCTATCAGGCGGCGAGCGGCGCCGCACCGAAATTGCCCGCGCGCTCGCCATGGAGCCGAAATTCCTTTTGCTGGATGAGCCCTTTACCGGCATCGACCCGATCGCGATTCACGAGATAAAGAAGATTGTCGAAAAGCTCGCGGCTTCCGGCATTGGCGTTTTGCTCACCGACCACAATGTTCGTGACACTCTGGAGATAACAAGCCGGGCTTACATCATTCACCTGGGGCAGATCATTGTTTCGGGCGGCCGCGATGCGATTTTGAACGATGAGCGGGCCCGCCAGATCTACCTTGGAGAAGGTTTCCGGATGTAAAATTCGGTAATCCTCGGTAATATATAAAATAATGTTGACGACTGACATTCAGCATGATACATTTACTATACCCGTACGGGTACACCCACCATTTTTTTTACGGAAAACAGATGCGGTATTTTGACACTCATGCCCATATCGGGCTCATTTATGATGACCCGATCGAACAGCTTTTAGTTTGCCAGCAAGCGAAACAGGCCGGCGTCAGCAGAATTGTAAGCATCTGCAACAGTCTGGTTGATTTCAAACAGGTCTATGAAAACCTCAAACCGGCTGAACATGTCTTTCATGCGGTAGGCGTTTCACCCTCCGAGGTTCAGAACCCCGGGAAGGACTGGCAATATACCATCGAAGCCGCGGTTAAACTGCCGCGCGTTATCGCCATAGGCGAAATCGGTCTGGACTATTTTCATAAATACGGCGACAAGCGGAGCCAGATTGAGCTTTTTATCGATCAGCTCGAATTGGCAACGCGGCTCGACCTGCCGGTTATCATTCATAACCGTGAAGCGGGCCACGACGTGCTGGAAATTCTCCGCGACCGTATGCCGCCAGCCGGCGCGGTATTACATTGCTATTCCGAAAATGCAGAATACGCGGACCGGGTTTTGCAGACAGGGCTCCCAATTTTCTTCTCCTTTGCGGGAAACCTAACCTACCGGAATGCCCGCAATCTCCACGAGACCGTGGAAATGCTGCCGCCTGACCGGATTCTCATCGAGAGCGAATCGCCCTTCATGGTGCCTGCTGAATATCGCGGCAAGCGAAACAAGCCGGAGTACCTGCCGTCAACCGCCTGGTTCCTTTCGGAAATACTCCAGGTGGAACCCGAAGAAGCCGCGGAAATCACCTATCAGAACGCATGCCGGTTCTTCAGGATGGAACCGTAAGCGCTGCCAACTTGCATGGAAATGAATCGTAAAATGCCCGTGCTTGCGGGCGTTCAACTTGAAAGCCCCTTTTTCCTCGCGCCTGTTGCAGGCTACTCCGACGCCGCTTACCGCTCGGTCTGTTACGAGCTGGGAGCGGCGCTCTGCTACACGGAGATGGTCAGCTCGGAAGCCCTGGTTCGCCATCATCCCAAAACCAGCCTCTTGCTTCAGCGTGCTGAGGCCGAAAAGCACTATGCCATCCAGCTGTTCGGCGCCAAGCCTGAAGTGCTGGGGCAGGCCGCGGCTATGGTTTCGGCCTACCGCCCCCTGGTGATCGACCTCAATTGCGGCTGTCCTGTCCCGAAAATCGTGAAAAGCGGCGCCGGCTCTGCCCTCCTCAAAACCCCCGAAAAAATAGCTGCTATTGTGCGCGCCATGCGGGATGCGACCGACATCCCCATAACGGTGAAAATCCGCAAAGGCTGGGATGAGGCTTCCGTCAATTTTCTGGAAACAGCTGATGCGGCTGTCGGAGCCGGCGCCGCTGCCGTGACCCTCCATGGCCGGACTCGAGCCCAGGGTTACTCAGGCAAAGCTGACTGGACGGCCATCGCCGCCCTTGCCCGCCATCTGGATGTCCCTGTTTTTGGTTCCGGCGATGTCTTCAGTCCGGAGGCCGCTCTGGCTATGCTGGCTGAAACCGGCTGTTCGGGTGTCATGTTCGCCCGGGGTGCGATGGGCAACCCCTTTGTGTTCGCTCGGACTGTCGCCCTTTGGCAAGGTCGCCCGCTCCCTGTCTACACCAACGCCGAAATCGCGGACGTCGCGCGCCGCCATCTTGAGCGTTCGGTTCAATTTTTGGGAGAAAAAACAGCCTGTGTCGAGTTTCGCAAGCAGTTCTGTGCCTACACCCGCGGCCGGCCTCGCGGCGCGGCTTTGCGGGAACAGGCCGTGCACTGTTCTACCCGTGCTGAATTCCAAGCCGTCCTCGACCTTTTTGCCGCCGATAATTCCGGATTCACGTTCAGATAATCCCTGAGGGCTTTGTTCAGCGCCTCATTTGCGGAATCCGAAAAGGTCATCCCCGCGCTTTGGTCAAGCCAGGGAATCAGCACCTTTTCTTTCAGCGGCTTCCAGACAAGCGGCATGGCTGCGGGTGCCGGGATGCGCTCCGCCTTCGGAACCCGGCCGCGCAATTCAGGATAATATTCGGGTATCACCTTGGCGGTCACCGGCGTGTATGCGGAAAATCCCCCCGCGATGCCAAATTCGCTTTCATTTAAGCGAAGCGAGCGCGCTTTTTCCAGCAGAAGCCGTTGGGTGTCCGCGGTAAAAAACCACGCCAGGAATTGACTTGCTGCGGTTTTCGCGCGGGCGCCGTTCGGAATGCCCGCGTAGAGGACATCCTCATACACGGCCAGCTTGTTTTCGATTTCGACGTAATGAAATTCGAACTGGTTGCGTGTCTGCGAGGGCAGTGTGAAAAATTCCGAGCTTTTCAGGGCTGCAAAAAGCGTCCTGCCCGCAAGGCAGTTCTGGTAGTCGAGCGCTGAAGCGTAGGTAAAGGTAAAAGCGTTTTCCTTTTCGGCGGACCCATTGACTGCTGTGCTGAAATCCTGCAGTGCCGCGATCGCGACGGGGAGCTTGTTTTGGTCCCATTGCACCGGCAGACTGTCTTTGGCTGGTTTGGCTGGCGAGGAAAAGTCGGCGCCCATCCACTGGACCCACTGGAACAGGAAATCGCCGCCGGTTTTACGCGGCACAAAGCCCATCGCGGTAAATCCCTTCCCGGAATCTTTATTGAATTTTTGCGCAATAGTTCGAATTTCTTCAATTGTTATGGTCGAATTCGGCATGGCGGCCAGGCTGGCTGTGTTGCCAGTCTCGGACGCTACAGTATCCCGCAGACTGTCCAAAGCGCCCTTTTTATTCACCAGCATGAGCGTATTGAAGCTGACTGGGAGGAGCCGGGTTTTCCCCTTTGCCTTCCCCGCTTCCAGCAGAGCAGGATAGAAATCGTTCCGCGAAAAGGCGAGCCTGTCAAAAAGGAAGTCCAGGGTCTGAAATCGAGCCATGGTCGCAGGCTGGCGAAGGTTTTTCCCGATGACCAGGGAAGGCGGCGTCTTTGCCTGGGCCAGCGAGGTTCCCAGATTGTCGCGGTAGTGCAATTCGACTAAATACTGTGTCTGAGAAGCATTGAACAGCTCTGCGGCCAGCTGGATTTCAGGGCTGTCGGTCCAGACAACGGCAATGTCGTTTTCAAAAAGGGAACAGGAAACGAGCAAAGCGATGAAAAGCGCAGTGCTTGCCAGCAGGATGGAAAATCTGCCAAGATGGGATGAGCCGGTCTTTTGTTTCAGCGCCATGAGATGACGATAGCTTTTCCTGATTACAATGGCAAGAGGATGGCATACGGGGATGAAATCACGATTCAACCGACATTCGGAGCGCCTCATCGAGCGGTTCGGCGAAAAAGTGTGGCGCCTCGGACTCGACGCTGGCTTTTCCTGTCCGCACCGTCTGCAGGGAAGGGGCAAGGGAGGCTGTTCGTTCTGTCCGCCGGATGCCGCCATCGCTGCATATCAACATGACGGCTCGCGGATCGTGCTGAATCTCGATGAGCAGATTGCCCGGGCTGTAGCATTTACACGGTACCGCTACAAGGCTCGGCTGTTTTTCCTGTACTTCCAGGCATACACGAATACCTATCTCCCCGTTGGCCAGCTTCGTGCCTTGTATGACCACGCGATTGCGGTGATGGAAACCATCGCGCCGGGGACCCTGCGAGGGCTGGTCATTTCGACTCGTCCTGACTGCATCGATATGGAGAAGGTCGAATTGATCGCATCTTACCAGCGGCAGGGGCTGGAAGTCTGGCTGGAGTTAGGACTGCAGAGCGCGCACGACCAGACACTGAAGCGGATCAATCGAGGTCATACAGTGTCTGATTTTGTTGCTGCGTCGAAACTTGCGCATGATGCGGGTGTCAGGCGGGCTGTGCATGTCATACTCGGCCTGCCTGGCGAAAATCGGCTCATGATGCTTGAAACCATGCGGTTTCTGCAGAAAAACAGCCTTGAGGGCATAAAATTCCACGACCTGCGGCTTGCAAAAGGCTCGGCGCTTGAGCGCTCCTACCGCGCCGGCGAGTTCGCGCCGCTCCATCCGGATCGCCTTCCGCCCCTCCTTGCCGACTGTCTTGAGCTCTTGCCCGCTTCGGTGGAAGTTTTGCGCCTTTCTTCTGATTTTTCCCGCGATTCGGTACTGGACTTGTTCCCGCATCCGGATAAAAATAATTTGTATATGGCTGTTGAAGCGGAGCTTGCGCGGCGAAATTCCTTTCAAGGGAGGCTGGTCGAATGAAAGCGTTTCGAGCGGTCATCCGCGGTGATGTCCAAGGCGTCGGATTCAGGGCATCGGCGGCGTGGGAAGCCCGGCGCATCGGCGTTACGGGCTGGGTTCGAAACACCGACGACGGTTCTGTCGAGGTCTGGGCCGAGGGCAATGAGCCTGAGCTTGAGGAATTTTTTCACTGGCTCGAACATGGGCCTTCAACAGCATGGGTGCGCGAGGTTCAAAGGGTCTGGGAGCCGCCGACGGGGCGCTATTCCAGTTTTGGCGTTTTTTTGGGCGATTAGCCAAGTTCAAAACGAACAGAGTGAGGTTAGCCATGAAAACAGGACTTTCTGGAAAGATCGTGTTTCTTTCGGCGGCGACGGATGGTTTGGGCTTTGCCATCGCCAGGCAAGCCCTGGTGGAAGGTGCGCGGGTTTTTATCGGGAGCCGTTCTGAAGAAAAAGTCAGAATCGCGCTGGAAAAACTCGCTCCTCTGGGAGATGCCAGCGGCATTCCATTGGATATGGCGTCGGGCGAATCGATCAAGGACTGGGTCAAAGCGGGGCTTGCGCTGTTTGGCGGCTGTGACGCGCTTTTGGTGAACGCCGGCGGGCCGCCTCCGGGCAATTTTGAGTCTTTCGGCGATGATTCCGCCTGGCAAAAGGCCTTTGAGCTGACCCTGCTGTCCGCGGTTCGACTCATCCGTGAAAGTCTGCCGGCGCTCAAAGCCAGCGGTCACGGCTCGATCCTTACCATCACCTCCAGCGCTGTCAAAGAGCCCTGGCCTGAACTTATCCTGTCCGGCGTTATGCGCTCCGGCGTTTCCAGTCTTGTCAAAAGCCTTTCGCGTGAACTGGGGCACTACGGCATCCGGGTGAACAATATCGCCCCCGGTAAGATCATGACCAGCCGGCTCGAAAAAATCATTCGCTCCGAAGCCGAAGCACGCGATATTCC
>CAZZJJ010000051.1:0-8529 GCA_964654405.1 uncultured Treponemataceae bacterium | reverse complement strand
GTCGATTCGTTTGTATAAAGAATGTGGCATGGTATGTCCGGACGCTCGTAATTCTTTTCAAGAAAAGAGAAATAGATTTTCTTGCTATCGCCGTGCTGAACAGTCAGTTTTGAAAAATCGATACTGCTCGCTTTTATGCGCGCAGGAGTGCCGGTTTTCATTCTTCCGGCGGGAAAACCGCGTTTTCGCAGCGCAGTGCCGAGACCTACCGCGGCAGGCTCGCCCAATCGCCCGCCGGAACCTTGCCACGGCCCGATGAACAACATAGCTTCCATAAAGGTGCCAGTTGTGAGAACGACTGTGTCAGCGCTGATTTTTTTGCCACGTTCTGTAATGACACCTTCAATGGTCTTGCCTGATGAATCGGTGATGATATCGACCACAGTGTCCATAAAAATAGTCAAATTGGGTTGAATTTCCAAGGCTTTTCGAGCCATGGCTGAATAGAGAGCTTTATCTGCCTGAGCTCGAGGCGCCTGCACGGCCGGGCCCCTGGATTGGTTGAGCATTCTGACCTGGATAGCGGTCATGTCAGAAAGAATCCCCATCTGTCCGCCAAGTGCGTCTATTTCGCGTACCAGGTTTCCCTTTGCTAGTCCACCGATTGCAGGATTGCAGGACATTTTTCCAATTGTGTCGGGGTTTTGAGTTATTAAAAGGGTTTTTGTGCCAAGCCGGGCAAGAGCAAGGGCTGCTTCGATGCCGGCATGGCCTCCGCCTATAACGATTGCTGGGTAATCTTTCATAGTGTTCTCAACCTTGGGCTCGCTTGACCTCTATTTTCCAAGACAGAATTTGCTGAATATTCTGTCGAAAATTTCTTCATTAACCAATTCACCTGTAATTTCACCAAGATAATTCGCAGCTTCTCGAATATCCAAAGCTATAATGTCGAAAGACGATCCTTTCTGTAAATCTAAAATAGCGTGTTCAATCGATTTAAGACACGAATCTACAAGCTTTTTTTGTCGTTCTTCAGCGATTGCAACGATATTCTCCCGAGGTTTTTGTTGCTTCTGACTCTGATCGCCAGAAATAATGTTTTGCGTCTCGCTGATTTCTGATAGTGATGGATTCGACATTCTATCTAGAAGATTGAAAATAGCTTTTTCAAGAATTGGAGCTGTCGAAAGGGCTTTTGCGGTGATTCCGATCCAGCTTTCGGGGATTTGCTTGCATCGAGGGGAATCTGTCTTGTTCCACAACTTCAGTGCAGATGGAAATTGCTGGAGAAATTGCAAATCCTCTTCCAATAATCCTATTTCACCATCAACAATATAAAGCAATATGTCTGAGCGCTGGATAAGTTCGATGCTCCTTCGCACCCCCTCGGCTTCAATTATTGCTTCAGTCGGCCGAAGCCCTGCGGTGTCGACGAGTCGAACCGGGAAACCCGCGATTTCAAGCCAGGTTTCAATCCAATCACGAGTAGTTCCAGGTTCCGGACTGACAATCGCTCGTTCCTCACGGACCAGGAGATTGAAGAGACTTGATTTGCCTGCGTTTGGTCGCCCCGCGAGTACGATCAGGGCGCCTTCTTGACGTAATCTGCCTCCGATATAGCTTTTTGAAACAAGCTGTAATTCTATGCTATACTGGTGCAATCTTTCCAACCAGTGAATTTCCTGATCCGGTCCTTCATCCTCTGCGTAGTCGAGCCTGGCTTCAATTTCTGCAAGCAAGTCGAGCATTTGTTTGCGAAGTTCGGAAAATTTTTGAGAAAGAATTCCCGTCAGCCTCAAGAGGGCGTCCGAACGCGCTGTCTCTGATCTTGCGCCTGCTAGTTCGTTGATCGCTTCGGTTTCGACTAAGTCTCGTTTCCCATTTATAAAAGCCCGAAAACTGAATTCCCCTGGCAAAGCAGGTTTGCATCCCTGAAGTTCAAGAATTGATAGTATACGATTTACAACCGCTGGCGAACCATGACAAAAAAGTTCGATCGAATTATCGCCAGTAAAGGAATGCGGTTTTCGAAAAACAGCAACCATAATTTCATCGATTTTTTCGCCACTTTCAGGTTCAAGAAAATACCCATAATGCAAGGTATATCCTGATGCATTCAGTATTTTATCCGGCGTAGAAAAGCATTTTGAAAAAAGTGAAATAGTGTTTTCGCCACTAAGCCTAATTACGGCAAGCGCACTTCTGCATGGAGGGGTCGCGAGTGCAATAATTGGCGATTTTGTATCGAAATATGTACGCGGCATAAGTGGATTTGTACGATACCGCTATTCCGCTTTTATATCAACCCTTTGTAGTGTTCTTAACCTTGGGGCAGGGCATTTGAGTTTAAATTCGACATCAACATTCTCAATTTAAAGCAAACCTTGGAATCAGACATGAGTTAGCCTTTCCAGGCGTTATCCACATCTTTCTCCAGGTTTTCTCCATCGCTGACGTCAGTCGCTCGCGGCTGAGAAAATAGCGATCGCAGAATAAAAGCTTCAGCAAATCAGTTTTTGGCGGAATTCTGATCCCGCGCGCTTCGGCATGAGTGGCGGGATGTTTGCCTTGCTTGCTTTTTATTCGATATGGTTTGAGATAATTGTGCCAAACTAAATATGTCCAAAGACGCATCATGCCATTAGCTGCGTCTCGATTGAAACACACACTCTCCCGATGATGATTCGCCTGATCTTTTCGGATCTCACGCTCGGTGTAATTCGAGGAAAATAAAGGATTTGAGCAGTTGCGAGGCAACCATGAGGGAGTTCGCCAGAAGACAAATCGATTAAATTCACTTTGATAAATAAATCGGGGATGAGAATAGACAACCCTCGCGTAATCAGGTTTTTCATCTGTTCTCAGGACAAGGGGCCGGTTTCGCACAAGCGGCTGTACAGCAAGCGCAGTATCGAGGACCTCACGGAATGATCGCGCAATGCCGCCTTTCTCCATCGCAACCGATGCATATAGTTCTTGTGATTTCGCGCTCTGCTCTGGAGTCTGCCTGCCAGAACGCCGCCGGTTGCAATGACTCGCATCGATAATAAATTGGCTATCAGCACCGACTGCTATTGGTATTTCGGAAGGGAAATACTGCGAGCGATCAAAAGAAACGAATCCATCAATGCAGATATCTTCATGGCGCTGTGCCTGCTGCAAAAATCGGGCGTGCAAAGCTAGACCTTGACGGCCAAGGCGATCAATTCGATTGGTAAGCAAACTGATTGAACAGCCCATGGCTCGGCTCATTGCCCTGAGGCTTTCGCCACCTACAAGCCGGCTGAGCACTTCTTCAAAGCGTTCCGGTTTTTTCAGAAAATAGCTTGTGTGATATGTCTGACTCGAAAAATTTCTGCCGCAGGCTTTGCATATATAACGATTTATAAAGCCCCGGGATTTCGTGTAATACTGGCCTTTTATTCTGTACCAACGCTCCCCTGAGGGGGCTTCTTGATGGTACTCACAGTACGGATTTGGGCAGAAGCAAAAACTATCCATAGCGCGCATCCTCCACGACTGCTTGTGTGTCAATTTTTCTGCAGTCATAAAGAATACGCGCAGGATCACAGATTTTGATTCAAAATTGCCCCAAGATTTCAAACACTACATCGATTTCCAATACTTGTAGAATCTGTGTTCAACTTCATCCAAACTCAACAGCGGATAATACCGGTAACTTCCATCCTGTGAGGCAAACATAAATCCATCACGAAGCAGTTTGTACGAAATTTTATCGATTGGGCAATCGAGAGACAGGCCTTTAACAAACTTTCCTGGAGTGTTTCGAACTTCCATAATCGCGTTTCGGAGTCTGGCAGGATGAATACCTGGTACATAGCATCTGATAAGCGGGTTTTCCTCAAAGTCTCTCAAGAATTCTTCTGTTCGGAATTCCAGCTGGGTAAAAAACATTTTTGGAGCGCCTTTGGTATTTTTCGGGTCGGTGATAAAAGCGCCGAATTGCTTGAAATTATATTTTGTCAAAACAATGAACCGCACAGGATTGATTTCAAGCATGATTCTGAATTCTTCAGTATCAAGCGAAGGATTGTAGTCGGCATAATCCAGAGCGACATAATCACCGAGCGAATTGCAGAGGTAGAGTTTGCCGAGAGCAGAAAAATCCATATTCTCCAGAACCCTGTAGCTTTTAATGAACTTGGTCGCTTTGGGACGGCCGTCCTCGTGGGGCTTGAGTTCGGAGTAAGCGGTATCGATATCGAAGTATGGGTTCCTGAAGGTTGGATCTACTTCAACAAAAATGAGGCGGCCTTCAAAATACCGTGTGGATCCCTGAACATAATGTCTGATAAAATGCTCCGGTTCGAGCGCCGACGCGATCAGCGAATGATTCGGATGCATTATCAGATAAAGATGTTTTTCTTCAGCCATAATCTACCTCCCCATGGTTCTCAGGATTGGCGCAATTATCAAAGCGACAATTGCCATAAGCTTGATCAGAATATTCAAAGAAGGGCCGGCTGTATCCTTGAAGGGGTCGCCCACTGTGTCTCCAACGACCGCAGCCCGATGCGATACTGAGCCTTTTCCTTCTTCGGCTCTTGATTCTATCAGCTTTTTAGCATTATCCCAAGCGCCTCCCGCATTCGACATGAATATTGCTAATAATACACCTGATACCGTCGCTCCTGCCAGAAGGCCCGCAAGCAGCGCTGTTCCTCCTGCGAAACCTGCGACGATGGGAGTTATAATGGCAATCAACCCAGGAATGATCATGCTTTTCAATGCTGAACGAGTCGAAATATCGACACAGCTTTTATAATCGGGAATTTCTTCACCTCTCAGAATTCCAGGCTTTGCACGGAACTGACGGCGAACTTCTTCGATCATTTTGAATGCAGAAACGCCGATAGCGTCCATCGCGAGAGAAGAAAAGAGGAAAGGGATCATTGCGCCGATGAACATTCCGATGAGTACTGCAGGATTCATGATTGAAATCAAATGCTCGGTAACGCCGGACGCAGCTATAAATGCAGAAAACAAAATTAATGCAGTCAGTGCAGCTGATCCTATCGCAAAGCCTTTCCCGATTGCTGCTGTTGTATTTCCGACAGCATCTAGAGAATCGGTGATCTCTCGGACTGAAGGCGGCATTTCTGCCATGACTGCCAGCCCTCCGGCATTATCGGCTATCGGACCATATGCGTCGACGGAAAGCTGAATCCCTAAGGTTAGCAACATACCCAATCCCGCAATCCCTACCCCGTACAGACCGCCAGCAAAATAGCTTCCAGCGATGGCAGCGGAAATGATGAGAATCGGAGGCATTGTTGAAAGCATGCCGACACCGAGGCCAGAAATTATCGTCGTCGCTGGTCCTGTAATGCAGGCTTTCGCAATTCGTTTTACAGGAGCTGTATCAGTGCCGGTAAAAAATTCAGTGATGATTCCGATTGCTGCGCCAGCGGCAAGGCCAATGACAGCAGAAAGTGCAACACCGAGGTAGCCGAACCCGCGGATTGTGTCATCACCAAAAGATTCTGTGCCTATGACAATGCGAATTACCGGAAAAAGCAGGACAATTGCTATACAGGCAGCGCTCAGCGAGCCAGCGTTCAACGCTTTTTGAGGTGATTTGCCTGGTTTCATTCTGACGAACAGTGTGCCAATCAGCGAAGCAAGAACACCGACTGCCGCAATAATAAGCGGCAATATGGTCAAACGAATTTTCATCTCAGCCGAGCTGCCCATGTTGATTCCAAGAACCATACAGCCTATCAGAGAGCCAGCGTAAGATTCAAACAGGTCAGCCCCCATTCCTGCGACATCGCCGACATTATCGCCGACATTATCTGCGATGACCGCTGGATTACGATGGTCATCTTCAGGAATACCGATTTCCACCTTGCCAACAAGGTCCGCGCCGACATCGGCGGCTTTTGTGTAAATTCCGCCTCCAACTCTTGCAAAAAGCGCCACTGTTGAGGCTCCAAAAGAAAAACCGGTTAATATCGGAAAAACAGATTCTGAAAGCACCATCGCGGATTGCCCCAAGATCAGTAACAGTACTCCTAGAACGGAGCCGATTCCAAGCAAGGCAAGTCCGACAACCGTCATTCCCATAACCGACCCGCCAGAAAAAGCTACAGCGAGAGCCTCACCAATTCCTGTCTTCGCAGCCCATGCTGTCCTTGAGTTCGCTTTTGTGGCTACCCCCATTCCAAACCAGCCAGCCAAACCGGAACAGAGCGCACCAACAAGAAAAGCCGCACCCTGCAGCCGGATACTGCCACCTTGCAGAATTGCCAGAAAAATCGCAACAATTGGAATAAAGAAGGCTAAAACATAATATTCCCGTGAAAGGAAGGCGTGAGCTCCCTCTTCGATATACGATCCAATTCTTACCAAATCCTCGTTTTCTACCGGTAAATCGATGATTGCCCGTGCTTTGCGAATTGCATAGAGCAGCGAGAAAAGTGCCGCGAACAGCGCGATAACGATACCTGTTCCCATACCCATACCACCTCCTGAATGGAAAAGGTTGTTTTCAAGTATAGGAACGCTTTTCCAAAACGAGCAAGAAAAAAATTATTTCCTTATTTATGAATGATTTTTATCTGAGGTTGTTTTCAAATGCAGATGCATTTTGAAAGACCAACCATAAATAGCGCGCGTTTCACAGCGGTTCTAAAGAACTGCGTGAAGTCGGAAAGGCATACCCTTTTTGACCATGATAAGCATTTATTTTCGCATTTTTTGTATATTTATTTAAAAAGATATTGACAACAAGGCATATTTGTATTTTGATACCGCTATTCCATTTCGGGAGGAGCATATGACACGCTCAAAACTAAGCAGACTCCCAGTATGTCTCATCATCACGGCTCAGTCAAAAGAGCTCTCTCTCTATCCGAGCCGTAAATAAGGCGCCGACCGCCACCATCCACAATACAACCATGACCCAACCAAGCTATTTATCCAGGCTTGCTGTATTTTCATTTTTAAGGAGCATTTTTGATGTTTGAAAATCAAATAAGTGCCGGCATTCTTGGTGCTACCGGCTATGCAGGAGCTGAACTCACGAGAATTCTTCTTGGTCACAGCAAGATTCAAACGCTTTTTCTGTCATCGATAAGTTTTCAAGGACAAAATATGGAAACCGTATATCCTTCCCTACTGAATTGCGGCAACAAAAAAAGCCCAATCTTCGGAACACCTCTGGTGCTGGAAAGTGCGGATAGTGTGATCGAAAAGTCCGATGTGATCTTTTCCTGCCTCCCCCATGGTCATGCCGAAAAAGCTGGGGAAGCTTGCATCAACCAGGGCAAGCTATTTATCGACATCTCTGCTGATTTTCGATTCCAGGACGATGAAGCGACTTTCAGCGCATGGTATGGAAAAGCATATGCAAACAAAGAGCTTCACACTCTTGCGGTCTATGGTTTGCCGGAAATGAATAGAGACACGATAAAAAAAGCCAAACTAATCGCAAATCCAGGTTGTTACCCAACTTCAGCGGAGCTTGGACTCATGCCTGCTTTGCGGCACAAGATTGCAGACACCAGCTCTATCATCATCGATTCAGCATCTGGTGTCACTGGTGCAGGTAGAGAACCCAGCCAGTCAACCCACTTTCCTGAAGCCAACGACGCTATTTCCCCCTATAAAATTGGAGCACACCGGCATCAACCGGAGATTGACCGATACCTGTCAATCATGGCTGGCACCCCTGTCGAAACAATCTTTACGCCGCACCTAGCCCCCATGAGCCGCGGAATCGTCAGCACCATGTACTTCAAGCTTTCTGTCCCTTTATCCATCGACGAGTTGCATGAGATATATGCTAGTTTCTACAAAGACGAGCCTTTCGTCAGAATCTTGCCGGTTGGCAGTTTCGCTTCGAACAGAATGGTCAAATTTTCTAATTTCTGTGATATTTCCCTTCATCTTTCTTCGAATAAAAAAACAGCCATCATTGTGTCCGCGATCGACAACATGGTGAAAGGCGCGGCTGGCCAGGCAATTCAAAATATGAATATCGCGCTCGGTTTTGATGAAACCGAAGGGCTTCTGACTGTTCCTCCGGCATTTTAACCGGAAAAGTGAGGTTTCAGCATGAAACAGGTACGTGGCGGAGTTACCGCGGCAAAGGGATTCCTTGCATCGGGAATGCATGTGGGAATCAGAAAAAACAAGGAAAAGAAGGATCTTGCGCTGGTCTGGTCCGAAAGGATGTGCGCAGCTGCCGCTGTGTACACAACGAATAAGGTAAAAGGCCAGCCTCTGATTGTTACCAGAGAGCACCTCAGCGATGGGAAAGCGCAAGCTATCATAGTGAATTCAGGGAATGCGAACACCTGTACCGGAGAAGCGGGCATTGCGGCGGCAAAGCGAATGGCCGCGCTGGTCGCCGATTGCCGGTAAAACCTGAAGATGTTGTTGTGGCTTCGACAGGTGTCATTGGGCAGTTGCTCGATGTCAGTGTCATTGAAGCTGGCATGGATTCCCTGGTGGCGGGGCTCTCCAAAGCCGGATACCTTGACGCCCGCGAAGCGATCATGACGACGGATACCGTTAAAAAAGAGCTTGCGGTTCAATTCGAATTAAAAGGGAAAACCGTAA
>CAZZJJ010000050.1:0-8595 GCA_964654405.1 uncultured Treponemataceae bacterium | reverse complement strand
CATGGTCGATCACATCAATTTCAAGGCAGAAACTTTTATCACCAACGAGAAAGATCAATACCGAGATTGAGTCAGCTGTCATGCTGTTTAGCCTCTTTATATGTATTATTCGGTCAGTTTACTGGTGATTTCAAGGAGAATATGTTTGGTGGCAGGGGTTTTTCAGAATAGCAAGGGCAAAGCCCATAAAATTCCATCGCGGTATCCATATCCAACAGCTTGCGGGAGCTAGCCTGCAAAACGCGAAGCTTTCCTGAAAGTTATTGACACAATTGCCAATGACTGGTAATAATAGCCCGTCACGCCCAGATGGTGGAATTGGCAGACACGCTAGTTTCAGGTACTAGTGCCGAGAGGCTTGGGGGTTCAAGTCCCCCTCTGGGCATTTTTTGGCTTCCGAAAGGAAGCCTTTTTTTTATAAAAACTAAAAAATGAAAAAGGCCGCACACTTCAAGTATTTCCGTTTTGCTTTTATCAATCGGACGGCTCCAGGTTGACTCTGAATATACCTGATGCATACTAAGTGCATGGGCGGAGCTGGTTTTAAAAAGAAGAAAAACCGCAGACATGGTCAGTGGGCCAGATTTCTCAGCACCGCCTGCGTGCTTTATGGAATCTGGATTCTTTTCTCTGCCAGACTGGAATTGTTCTGGCTTACAGCAGGCGCTGTCGGATCGCTGGGAATATCGGCGATGACTCACAGGGTTTTTTTAAACACTCGCGCGTCCCATCAAGTCAGACTCAATTTCAAACCTTGTGCATGGAGCTATGCCGGTTTTTCACTCATTGCCAATTTGTATATCTCGAGCTGGGCTGTATTCAAAGCTGTCATTACAAAACGTATCGCGCCGGCAATTGTTACTGTTGATACGGATCTCCCAACTGAAGCAGCAAAAATAATTCTCGGGACGTCGATCACCTTTACCCCTGGAACTGCTATGGTTTCACTTGAGGATGGAAAACTCGGTGTGCATTTTTTATTCGCAGGGTTTTACAAACCGGATAAGGTTTCATCTGTTATAAAGGGCAAAATGGAAGCGCGACTGATGAAGGTGTGGCTATGATCGAATTTGCAGTTGATTGCATGATCTGGGTTTTCATCCTTTGGATCAGCGCAGTCTGCGTCCGCCTTATCATAGGGCCTGGGGTCGAGAACAGGCTGGTGGCCCTGAATATCCTCGCGGGATTAGTCCTCGGCCTGCTGGTTCTCATTGGCGCACAGAAAAAGTCTTCATTCTTTCTTGATGTTGCGCTTGTGTATGACATTTTTGGGTTTCTTGGATTCCTCGCGATTCTGAGATTTCTTGAGAGGCATTTGAAACATCTTTCCGAGGAGAGGAGGTCGAAAAGTTGATAGCATCCTTCATTGTAGTTGCGTTATTGTCCATAGCGGCAATAGTGGGTACCGTGGGCATCATAGGCCTTTTTCGTTTCCCTGATGCTTACTCGAGACTGCATGCAGGATCGCTTGCTTCGACTACCGCGGTATTTACCGTTTTTCTCGCAACACCTTTTATCGATCCTTCAGCAGAATTCATATCGAGGATGGTTATCATCATCCTGTTTTTTCTCATATCATCGCCGACAAGCACGCATTTTGTGATGCATCTCTTAGCGGAGTCTGGCTATCTAGCTCATGCAAGCCATGCTCAGCCAGATGATGGAGGAAATCACCTCAATGGCGATTAGCATTCTGCTTTTATTTATTGTTGCCCTTTCTCTGGCTGCGGTGTTTATCAAGGATCTTCTGACCTGCATCATTCTGATGTCTGCTGCGAGCCTGCTTGGAGCGCTGGTTTTCTACATCGCTAACGCTCCGGATGTCGCAATTACCGAAGCCGCAGTTGGAGCTGGACTCTCGAATATTGCATTTCTCTGGATCTTGCGTGCAACCAAGGAAGCTAAAAAGCGATGAAGTTTCGTGAGCAAGCACCAGGGATGGCTGCATGTCTCATTGCAGCCATGATTATGGCGCCAATATTCTTCCTCAAGGCTCCCTGGCCGGTTCAGCTGCGGGATCGTTATGAAGCTCATACAATTGAAGAAACAGGCGCCCGCAATGTAGTGAGCGCAATATATCTTGGTTACCGTGCCTTTGATACGCTCGGAGAGGCAATTGTGCTTTTTATCGCCGTTTTGGGAACTTTACATGTCATGCAGCAATCCAGCTCGAATTCAAAGGCTGAACTTGCTCGTTGGAATCAATCGCGAAATGCATCGAATGGTAGCACAGTGCGATTCATCACCGGAAAAGTAGGTCCGATCATTCTTGTGTTCGGTTTCTATGTCATGACCTTTGGCTATTCGTCACCAGGGGGCGGCTTTCAGGGCGGAGCGGTGCTGGCATCGGGCATCATATTCATAGCATTGGGGTACATTAGGACCAAACGGACAGCTTTGAAGCAAATGAAAGACTTGCATCACATAGAAGTGGTCAGCTTTGTTCTTCTGATTGCAGCTTTCTTTTCCGGTATTGTTGTCGGTACCGGCTTTCTGGCAAATCCTTTCAGCCATGACGATATTCAGCCTGTGGTATTCATAACCTTGCTGAATATTATTGTAGGGATCAAGGTTGGAGCGAGCATCGGCCTGCTTGCGATCGCGATGTATGCAGGGGACATACATGAATGAATTTTTACTGCTTGCGCTGTTTCTTATCGGTCTCGGCATGGTTGCCATCGATAAAAATATAATCAAGAAGGTTATTGGTCTTGGCTTTATGAATAACGCGGTGGTGCTGCTTTTTGTAATACGGGGCGCGGGTATAGGAGAGAAAGCAGCGATTCTGGCGACTGGAACCGAGAATATAGTCGATCCTTTGCCGCAGGCCCTCATGCTGACAGCAATTGTCATCAGTGTCTGCATTACCGCGCTGTCTCTTGGCTTTGCATATAAACTATTCATGCAATTTGGAACCTTCGATATAGACGAAATTAAAACAAGGCTCGAGCATGAAAACCGATGATGCAGTATTTCTTCTTATTGCGCTTCCGCTTGCCGGGGCAGCCTGCGTTCTTATGGGAATCTTGCTGCGGAGCAACCGGGCGAAGCAGGTTGTATCGTCAATAGGTTCTTTTCTCGCTCTTGGCGCTGTATGGCTGCCCCTGGCTGAGCTTGCCAGATTGGTGCATGCTGGGCAAACCTTCAGCGGTACCATCGGCGGATGGATATCCGATATGGGAATACAGTACCAGTTTGACGGCTTGGCTTTGCTGGTCATCGCGCTTGGTATGGTGCTCGCCATTCCGTCGTGGCTCTATTCTCGCAGCCTTAAAATCGACCATCAGGTATTCGATTGCATTTTCTATATTCAGTCTGGTTTTCTTGTTGCAATTGCAATAACTGCGGACATTTTCAATTTATTTGTCTGTCTGGAAGTCCTTGGGATGACATCATATGTCCTCATTGTATTTTCAAAAAAGCCGCAAGCATATATGGCAAGCCTTTCCTATCTTCTGGTCAGTGCGGCATCAATGCTGATCTATCTGCTGGGAGTCTATGTTATTTACAACGTGACCGGAAGCTTGAGCTATACGGAGATTGCAGTCCGAATTCAGCAGGCGGAATTGCTGTACAGGCAGGAAGTTGTCATTGGGCTTGCACTTATGGTAAGCGCAATTGCGTTGCGCGTGGCTGTGGTTCCTGTCTATGGCTGGCTCCCTGACGCTCATGCCATGGCACCTCATCCAGTATCTGCCATACTGTCAGGTGTGCTCATCAAGACGCCTCTGTTTGTATTGCTGCGACTTGTCGTGCTCTTTCCTGAACAGGAACTGATTGGCAAGGCATTTGCGCTCTGTGGCGGGATTACAGCGCTTTTAGGTGTTCTTCTGGCACTTTCCCAGTCTGATGCCAAGCTGCTGCTTGCCTATCATTCGGTGAGCCAGATTGGTTTTATTGTTGCCGCATGGGGAAGTTCTCTCGCGGTCGGGGTTGGAACACCAGCAGGCATCGCTCTCATGGCGGCTTCTTTTCTGCATGCGCTCTTTCATGGTGTATTCAAAGGGGTGCTGTTTCTCTCCGTGGGCACCGCCGTATCAGCGGCTGGAAATCGGAACGTTTATACGCTGCGAGGCGCTGGACGGTATCTTGCAGGCAATGGCATTCAACCGTTCGTGGTGCTGGCGTCGTTTGGAGCTGGCGCTCTTTCGATAACAGCACTGCCTCCATGGTCAGGCTATTTCAGCAAAAATCTTATTGTGTATCTGGTTCGCGATCCTTTGCTTACTGGAATGCTGACACTTGCATCAATTGGCACGGTGGCATCCTTCATGAAATTGTCAAGGATTTTTCTCCCAACAAGATCTACAGATGCAGCTGACTATTCTGATAATATCCCGTGCCTTGCAACTGAATCGGAAGATGCCCCTTTCTTACCTGAAAAGTCTGCGCACATAAAGTCTCTTGCCGAAGATGAAATGGATATTCAGCCTACCCGGAACATACTGTGGGCTCTCGCGCTTGGTGCGGTGCTTTGTTTGGCAGGAGGCATTTTGGGAAGTTTCTTATTTAAAGCTTCCTCTGAACTTCTTGCACTTTGGATTGGCAGAGGCTCAGAATTGTCTGTAAAAGGGGCGGTGTCCCCTGCAGGAATGCATGCAGCTCCATCTTTCTATAACGGTTCAGTGTTGATCAAGACTTTGTTGATGCTGGCATGGGGTTCAGTGGTATTTGGCGTGTTGCAATTCAAGCTGGTGCAGAACATTTTACATCGAATAGCAATGCGTCATCGCACTTTCAGCGGTCTTTTTCTCGCGTTTTTTGCTGGTGCTGCAGGATTGGTTATTTTCCTTTTTTCTTTTTGAGTTCAAGTCAGCGATTGCAGCCTTTTCTTGATGTACTCTTTCGGAAGTCTACCTGTTTTCCGGTCTTCCAGAGAATAGATTCGGCATGAATAAGAGCTTGTTTCAGGGATCTTGCCGGTTTCCAGATCACGGCCATCCACCAAAATGGAAGGAGAGCCCAGGAACCCGATTGAAGCAGCTTGTTGCGGGTCTCTGACATCAATTTGAAAAATCTCAGCATTCAGGTTGAGTTCAGCAAGCGCTGTTTTCAGATTTTCCAGTGTTGGCTCCGAATTGGGACAACCATCAAAATAGAGAAATGTGATTTTCATGATGTAAATATACACACAACTCGGAGCTTTGCAATGAATTGCAGGCAGAATCCTGGCATTTATTCCAAAGACCAGAGAAGTTCATCTCTATGGTGGGTTTCTACCCGGCAATTCGTAAGTGGGTTCGATATATGGCGGATTTCTTCTGCCACTGCTTCCGCGACGGCAACGGAGCGATGCTGCCCGCCGGTACACCCGATGGCAATGACCAGGCATGGTTTTTTTTCGGCAGCGGCTGCCTTTCGCATCTCAATCACCAAAGATGCCAAAGCTTTGACCAACTTCATATCCGGGTCTTCTTTGAATACATAGTCTGCACAGTTTTTGTCACGGCCGGTTAAATGGCGCAGTGATTCATCATAGTAGGGATTGGGGAGAAAGCGGACATCGAAGATGGCGTCCCCTTCAAAAAGCCCGTATTTAAAGCCGAATGACCATAATTCTATATTCATGGGATAACTCCATTATTCACGGTTTGATGAGAGCTGGGCGAGCGCGGTATCCGGAATCGCTTTTTGCGGATTCTGGATCGGAAATTCGAGTGTGAACGCGGCCCCTTTGCCCAGTTCGCTGTTGACATGCACAGAGCCGCCAAAGAGTGACATGATGTCGCGGACAATGGCCAGCCCGATGCCGCTGCCGCCGGAGCGGGAACTTCTTCCTTTTTCTACTCGATAGAAGCGCTCAAATATTTTTTCTTGCTCAGCCTTGGCAATGCCGATTCCGTTGTCTTTGACATGGACAAGCACGGAGGTCTCAGTGGCAATTGCCTTTATGGCGATATCCCCATGTTCAGGCGTGTATTTGATCGCGTTTTCCAGGACATTTCTGAAGGCGTGATAAAACCAGCTTTCATTGCCGAACAGCAGCGGATAACTGAGCCGAAACTCATGGGTGATGGAGTGGTGCTTGGCGATGGCCGTATGGCTGAGACTTTCGATAGCTTGTAAAATGGATTTTTCAATATCGATTGGCTGGCTGGCTTGGCTGTCCAGGTGATGTTCGATTTCCGACAGCAGAAGAAGTTCTGAGATGAGTTTTGACAATCTGCCGGTTTCAATTTCCAGTATTTCGAGGCTTCGGTTTCTGTCGGAAGCTGGGAGATCGTCCCATAATTTCAAGGTTTCAATAAAGCCGGAAATCAAGGTCAGGGGCGTTCTGAATTCATGGGAGACATTGGAAATAAATTCTTTTCTGATGCGTTCCACTTTTTCATGTTCGGTAATATCCTTGAGTATCGCGAGAACGCCGAGCGATTTTCCATCCCGATATTTACTGAAAACCGGCGAAACCCCGATTTCCAAATCGAGTCCTTCGCCGTTTTTTGCTTTTACGACACATTGCCTCGTCACATCATTCGTTGTGGTAAATGAGCCTGTCAGAGCGCGCAGGACAGGATTTTCATTCTGTTTTGAAAGGTCGAAGAAGCACTGGTTGTCGATATCTGCTAGTTTTTGTGCGCTTTCATTGAAGAGAATGATTGCGCCATTGGGATCAAAAAGGATGACTCCGTCTTCCATTGCCGAGAAGAGTGAACTGATATAATTGGCACGTCGATTGGCGCTTTCCTGTATTTCCTGCATTTGCTTATGCAAAGTATCACGTTCTTGTTCAAGTTCGGCAATTTTACACTTCAGTGATTCGCTGTCGCCTCGATGTCTGCTGAAAAACATCCTGTATAATTCATAAACAATGATAACAACTCCAGCCATGCCCAGAAAGAAGAGCGAACGGGAAGAAAGGAGCCCGCTTGCAGGCAATGATGAGCTGGAAGTACCGAAAACAATCTCCAGCAATTTCTGGAAATTATTCATTGATCTTGTAGCCTATTCCCCGAACCGTTTCCAGATAACCTGCGGAATTGATTGCGGTTCCCAGCTTTTTTCGCAGATTTCTTATGTGGACATCCAAAGAGCGCGCATCTTCGTCGCCGCCTGACAACCCCAATCGCTCAATGATGACAGCTCTGGGGACAACCTTTCCCTGAGCTCCCGCTACAAGGGCAAGAATTGAAAATTCAGCCGGCGATAGAGCAATTTTTGCACCTGCTTTTTCCACGTTGTGCGCGCTCAGGTCGATCTGCAGATCCTGAAAACGAAGGATGCTTTGCATTGCTCCTGCGCCATAAGCCAATCCGCCATCTGCCGCATATCCGCCATAAAATGCCTGAGATTTGACGCTTCTCCTTAGTACCGCCTCAATCCGTGCGAAAAGCTCCCGAATACTAAAGGGTTTGGTCATGTAATCATCAGCACCGATTGCCAGCCCGAGAACCTTGTCAGTTTCCTCACTTTTTGCTGAAAGAAAAATTACCGGAATATCCGCGGTGACAGCGTTCTGCTTTAAAATGCGGCAAGTTTCGACACCGGAAATGCCTGGCAGCATTGAGTCGAGGAGGATAAGATCAGGCTGCTCGATTCGCGCCATTTCAATGGCAGTTTCGCCATCACTTGAAAAGCAATGCGTATATCCGTTCTGCCGAAGATTCATGGCTAAAAATTCAACAATATGCGGTTCATCATCAACGATCAGAATCTTCCTCTGAGCCATACCGACCTCTTTTTGCCGCAATTATGAAGCATATCAGCCCTGCATCAGCTGAACACTTCCTGTCGCGAGTTTTTCACCGCTCGATTTATCAAACAAGGCGCAGTGATTGCCAGAAAAACCAATTTTAACCATGCTGTCAATCTGATAATCCACGGATCCGAATACAACAGCCGTCAGCACAAGCGTTCCGACCTCAAGCTTTAAAATAGTTTCCATGCCGGATGGTAAGGTTGAATATACTTTTGAGGATAACGGCGAACTATCGGCAACGAGGATATTTTCCGGACGAACACCAAGCACTACGGCCTGATCGTTCTGGAGTGAAATACTGCCCGATACCGGTGTGAAAATCATTCGGAGACCTTCAGCTTCCAGTTTGACCTGATCAAGATTAATATTTTGTGCCCGAGCATCAATAAAATTCATGGTTGGACTGCCGACAAAATCCGCGACAAAAATATTGGCAGGCTCATGATAGACATCCATCGGTGGCTCATACTGCTGAAGAAGTCCATCTTTCAGCAGGCAGACCTTGCTGGAAAGTGTCATAGCTTCCAGCTGATCATGGGTGACATAGACAAAAGTCGCACCTGTTTCTTTATGCAGGCGTTTCAGCTCAGCCCGCATCTCGGTTCTGAGCTTCGCATCGAGATTGGAAAGCGGTTCATCCATCAATAAAACCCGCGGCCCCGTCGCGAGCGTTCTCGCGATGGCTACTCGCTGCTGCTGACCGCCGGAAAGCTCGGCGGGATAACGTTTCTGATAACCATCGATTTTAAGCATTGTTAAAAGCTCTTTGACGCGTTGTGCGATTTTGTCTTTGGACCACTTCAAATTTTCGAGTCCGAAACCAATATTTTGTTCAACTGTCATATGCGGCCACAGCGCATAATTTTGAAAAAGAAAACCGACATCGCGTTTATCCGGTG
>CAZZJJ010000049.1:0-8788 GCA_964654405.1 uncultured Treponemataceae bacterium | reverse complement strand
GATAGCATTCCGGGAAGATGAGATTGAGGGTTGAGGGCTTGTCGCCAACGGTTCTCGCTACCTTTTCCCAATATTCCCGCTCTGAGGAAAACTGGTCACAGGCAACCACCGCCCAGCTGCGGCGGTCGATTGATTCCGCAGGTATGAGAATTCGCGGCAGGGTTACCCCCACCTTCATGAATCGCCTGCTCATATTATTCATACAATACTCCTGAAAATGTTGTTGAATTTTAAGAAACCCGGCATATCTGGATTTTCAATGCCAATATGCCGTGCAAACTGCTTCAAGATTCTGATATTTCGAAGTATGCAAACGCACAGATTATCGCATTGAAATGGTGAGCTGTAAAGTGAAAATGAGGGGGAAAACTGCCGCGCGGATGAAGCTCGGACGAAGCGCGGCTGCGCGCTATTTCAGCCCCAGCCGGGCGTCAAGATCATATTTTTTCCTTGCCCAGTTCAAGACTTTTTTGTAGATGAGAACCGAAAGGACGAGGCTGATCACAAAGGCGCCGACAACAGCCCACATGAGGAATTCAGGAGAGAGAATCTTAGCGAATGTCAGCGAATACAGGGCAAGCAAGGCAAGAAAAATTCCAGCGGTAATTATTATATTGAATGCAGAAGCGCCAAGCACAAAAAGCGCAAGCGCGGTCTTTTTTTCTACCTTCATCGCTCAGTCTCCTCAGCAGGACTCCACAGCACTCCGCTCGCAAACAGCAAGAGAGCGCCTATCGTGATACATGAATCGGCGACATTGAATGTCGGGAATCGATCCATTCCCAAAATGCCATAAAATTTTACCGAGATGAAATCGACAACACCATCGGCTCTGAAAATTCTGTCAATCAGATTTCCCAGACCGCCTCCGATGATGACGGCAATTGCATAACGCTGAAATGTCGAAAGCTTCTCGGTTTTGAGACAATAGGCAATGCCAAAGCCAATAAAGCCCAGCGGAAGGATGATAAAAAGCGCAACCCGGATAAGCTGTGAAAAGGAATCGCCGAGCGAGAAGGCAATCCCAAGATTTTTCGCGTGCACGATCCAGAGAAAATCTCCCAACAGTCTGCTTCCGATAGTATTTACAGGAATTTTCGCGACGATGAACGCTTTTGATATCTGATCGGCCAGAATAATGATGAAAGAAACGAGGAAAGGCAAGCTTCGTCTTTGCAGGGTGATAGTGCTGTCATTCATAAAGTCATAGCCCTGTCGGCAGATCAATGAAGAACGTTTCAATTGATTTTTCCTGCGTGAGTTTTTCCGCTACAGCTTTGACACCCCAGACTTCGCTGGCGTAGTGCCCCAGCGCCATGAATGCGAGGCCGTTTTCAACCACCTGATGATAAATTGAATGAGAAGGTTCGCCGGTTATATAGAGGTCAATATTTTTACTGATTGCCTGGAACGATTCAAATGGCGCTCCGCCTGAGATAACCGCCGCAGTTTCAATCAGTTTGCGGCTGCCAGGGATCACAAGCCGCGGCGATGAATTATCAGGCAGCAGCTTTTTCCGGATTTCTTCCAAAGACAGGGGAGAAGGCAGAGAACCCGAAAAGCCGATTGGAATTCCATGGTAAATGCCGAAGGGAATTCGATTCTGAAGATTGAGCATTGAGGATAGAACAGCGTTGTTGCCGACTTCCGGATGCATGTCGAGCGGAAGATGGCAGGCATAGAGAGCAAGATCAGCGTCAAGCGCCGTTTTCAGACGCTTGAGCAGGGAACCCTCGATTCGTTCGGGCTTGCCCCAAAAAAGTCCATGATGAACAAAAAGCACATCGGCGCCTGCCTGGACGGCGCGCTGAATACTCTCCTGGCAGGCATCTACCGTAAAAGCGACTTTGCGGACAGGAGCCAGGGAGCGTCCGATTTGTATGCCATTGAGAGAATCATCGATTCCAACGAGGTCGTCGATTTTCAGGAAGGATCTGCACCATTGGTCAAACTCGCGAATGTCCATGAAAATACTATATAATAAAAGAGCCTTCCATGGAAGGAGGCTGACCATGGAAGGCTCATGCAGAAAAACTGCAAAAATGAAACAATGCCGTTTCGCCACCGGCAATTAGTCCCACTGATTGAATAAGAAATTATAAAAAACTTTGCATTTTGTCAAGCAGTTTAGTGTCATTTCTTTGAAAATTGATGAATTTTTTACGGTTCCTCACTATCATCAATCATCGAGGAACGCACAGAAAGCCTTGCATTCATTCTCTGCTGAGAATTGCGCTGAGCAATTGCCGCAGCCGCCCCGTTATTGGCAGTTGTTTTGCGGTTATTTTATGGTGCTGGGAAATTTCCGACAGAATTTGCTGGGCGAATATCTGGGCGTTTCTGGTAAGCGTCAGTGTATCGATGCCGGTAGAAGCTTCCAGAGCATCAAGCACACGTCTTGCCTTTCCCGCGGGGAGCGTAGAGAAAATCCGGTCATGGGCTGCCGGCTCAACCCCTTGAACGATGACCGCTATGGCCTGCGGGCTGAGCTTGATGAGTATGTCCTTCAGCAGCTTTTCTTCAGTCTCCATGATCAGATTTGAAAGATCCGCGACAAGCAGAGGATCCTGGGGCATCTTCTGTTTTTCAGGCTCGATCATACCCGAAGTTTCTTCCATTTCAGAGATTTTCATGGTTTCCAGAAGTTCCATGAAGGCGTTCTGCGCGTCAGCGATTTCATCCGAAGAATAATCAGCCCTCGCGACTTCAATATCATGATGGAGGAGTATGGTCCCGCAGGTGCTGAAAATCCTGTGCTCAAGCTGGGACAGGATTTCCCGGGGACAGCCGGACAACGCGGTTCCTGCAAGCTGCGGACCGGCCAGGCGGATTGTTCGCTCGAGCCGGGCGGTATTTCCCAGATTTGAAAGGATGATATCAGGCATGTCACCAGGAAGAATCAGCTCTTCTTCAAGCGCTGAACGATGTTTGTAGCGTTCAGCGATCCATTCATCTGCCTGGGCTGAAGCTTCAACGCCAAGAAAGGCTGACATTACCTTGAGAACGACTGCCGGGTGGCTGTTTTTCAGCGCGGAGGATGTGCCCTGAAAATACATGGCAGTTTCAAGCGCTTCATGGGCATCGCGCGCGACCAGCATGCCGCCAGAAAGAAAGGATTGCTGAAGATTGACAGTTGGCTGAGATTCAAGAAGGATGCGAAGGCAGAATTTCAGTTTCCTTCGTTTTTCGTCGGCAATGGCTTTGCCAAAGGCTTCCTTGCCTTTTTCGCGCAGTGTGGCGATGTACCCGGCAAAAACCTTGGCCATAGCCATGAGCTGGTCTGCTTCGCTTTTTTGAACCGGGGGAAAAGATATGGAGGACGGCCCTTCCGTTTCAGCCCCAGCACCGCTTTCAGTTTTTTGAATCAGGTTGAATAATGATTGAAGGCGGTACAAACGTTGCATCAGCATTCAGAGTGTCCCCTTGTTCGCCGCGCTTTGTATAAGCCAGTCCGCCTGTTCAATACCTGCGTAAGGAACGATTTTTCTGAACGTAAATTCGGGAGTGTCGCCGGATGCCAGCGAAAGTACCGCTTCGGTTTCAATGCACTGCTTCAGAAACTGCAGGCCGCTTTCCTGAGATACGCTGAGGTAGACAGCCATGATTTCTTCAATCGACTCAGTACTCAGATTATCCATAATCAGCGAGAGCCCCTGATAAAAATAGGGAAACAGGGGACGTTCCACATTGGGAAAGGTAGCAGACACACCACTTTCATGGATTTTTTCGATATAGACCATCAGTTTTTTTATAAAGGTCGGCAGCTGCTGTTTTTCTTTTTCCGGACATTTCAATCTCGCCGCCAAATCTCTGTTCCAATATATCATGCGTCGCACTCCTGGAATTTTTTCCCAGCTTCTATAATGTGGTCAAAAAAACATGCAGAACATGATTCCCATCATAAATCCAGGCTGATGGATTGGCAACAGGCAGTGATGGTGTCCGCAAATTGTTTGGTTGGGGTTTCATTCTGTGCCATGGGAAGGATCGCTTCGAGCTTGTATGGCACATTCCAGTCAGCAAGAGCAAGCAGCAACGAATCAACGAGATCAGGTCGAATTCCTATGGCAAGCGTCAGCCTTCGATCGGTCGGCAAATCGCGGAAGAAGGGCCACAGGCCTTTTTGTTCGAGGATTTCATACGGACCGACTTCATCGATGATGACAAGATCACGGGTTCTGGAGGCTTGTCTGAGTTCATCAAGAACCGCATCGAAAACATCCTGCCTGAATTGAAAGGGCGGATACGGTCTGGATGATTCACGCTCAGCAAGGAGGCGGATGGCACCCGTTTCAAGCGTATGAAAAACCAGCGAAATCGGAATCCCTTGAGAGTCGCGCTCGTTTTCTTCAATCACCGCATAGACGCTGATGCCGGACAGGCGCGCAGAGTTGTAGAGCCCGCACAGAAAGGTGGTTTTCCCGGATTGACGCGGCCCCTGAACTATAAAAAGGTGAACCATCGTGATTTCAATCCGCGATTATTCCGAACTGCTGCTTCAGGCTTTGTGCAGAAGCTGGCGGGCGCGCTCGGTCGCTTTGACGACTGCCTTTATCAGTGTCACACGGAGACCGCCTTCCTCAAGCTCCAGGATGCCGTCTATGGTGACTCCCGCAGGTGTTGTCACCAGATCTTTCAGCTTGGCTGGATGTTCGCCGGAGAGCAGCACCGTCTTGGCGGCGCCCAGCACAGTCTGGGCAGCCAATTGGGTAGCTACATCGCGGGGCAGGCCGAGCTTTACTCCGCCGTCTGCCAGCGATTCTATGATAATATAAATGTAGGCAGGACCTGAGCCCGACAAGCCGGTGACCGCATCCATGTGCTGTTCTTCAAGAAACAGCGCATTCCCGACCGATGCAAAAATCTGCTCTGCCATTGTTTTATTGCCCGGTGAAACATTTTTCCCGCAGGACAGCACGGTCATGCCCTCGCCGATGGATACCGCGAGATTCGGCATGGTCCGAATCACGCTGACAAATTCCGGCACGCGCGATTCAATAAGCTCCAGAGGGACGCCGGCCGCCGTTGAAATCAGCAGGTTGCCAGGCTTGAGAACTGATTGAATCTGATTGACCACTTCAAGAATCGCTTTGGGTTTTACGGACAGAATAATGATATCCGAATTCTGGGCGACAAAGACATTGTCGAGGGTGGATTGAATACCGAGCCGCTTTTCAAGATCTTCCTTGTGGTTTTCAGTCCGCACCGAAAGCACAATATCCTGCGGCTGATACAGGCCTTTCGCAAGAACCCCCGCGACAATCGCTTCGCCGATTTTTCCGGCTCCAATGATGCCAAGTTTGAATTTCATCGATATTCCTTTTTCCTATGCTGCTGCGCTATCTCAGCGCTGTTTCCAGCACGACAGCCGCCGAGGTTCCTTCATCGCGGTACTTGATGATGCAGGGCGTCTGGATGCCTATTCCGAGCCGCTGGGCATAAGGACCGGAAGCGGGCCGGGATCCCGGAACGACAACCGCGTTTTCAGGCACAACGCCATAATACTCTTTCTCGTTGACAAGGTCCATGATTTTTGTCGACCGGGAAATAATGACGCCGGAAGCGAGAACCGCGTTTTTCTTGACGAGGATTCCTTCAAAAATCCCGCACATTCCCCCGATGAAAGCGCCGTCTTCAATGATGACAGGTTGAGCCTGGGGCGGCTCGAGGACACCGCCGATCTGGACGCCTGCTGAAAGGTGCACATTAGCTCCGATCCAGGCGCAGGAGCCGACCAGGGCATGGGAGTCCACCATCGTTCCTTCGCAAACATGCGCGCCGACATTGATATACGCAGGCGGCATGATTACCACGCCCCGGGCGACATAGGCACCCCGCCGTATGGAACTGCCGCCCGGAACCATTCTGATGCCGTCTTCCTGGGTGATGGCGCGGGGAGGGAAAGCCGGTCTGTCGAAAAAATCCGGATTTTCAAAAGTACCAAGCCCCAGCGACGGCGGCCAGAAAAACGGCTTCATGCCGCCTGCGCGAAAGCCCTTCAGTATCGCCGATTTAACCCAGACATTGGTATGCCATGTCCCCGATTCATCGCGTGTAACGGTTGAAATTTCGCCCGATTCCAACCCTGCGAGAAAAGCCTCCCAAACATCCTCAGAAACCGGAGCTTCCGCCGCCAGTTTTTGCTGTATCGCTTCAATATCCATGATAGTTCCTTTTTCCCGAGTCCATGAAAAGCTGAGTCCACTCGAAAGGGAGCACTACTTCTGTCCGGTTTCCAGAATGGCCGTCAGTGCTGCTTCCAGTTTCTGCCGGGTACCAGCCTGCGCCGGGAATAGCGGCAAACGTACAAAATCGCTTGCCAGTCCCAGCATTGCAAGCGCTGCTTTCAAGGGTATGGGGTTCGATTCAAGGAAGAGGGAATCCATCAGCGGCAGCAGCTGGTGCTGAAGTTTCATTGCCGCATCGCGCCGGCCTGCCCGCGCGGCTTCAACCAGAGCGCTGAAGCGGCGGGGAAGCACATTTCCGGCAACACTGACAAGACCTTCCGCCCCAAGGGAAATGGACGGGAGCGCAAGATAGTCATCCCCTGAAAGCAGAATTTTCCCTGGCGGAAGCGTCCGGGCGATTTCGCCGATTTGGCCGAGATTGCCCGAGGATTCCTTGACAGCTGTGACATTAGGTATCTGCCACAATTTCTGCAGAACCGCTGGTGTCAGATTGAGGCCTGTTCTGCCCGGAACATTGTAGACAATGACCGGCCTGCCGCCTGCGGCTTCCGCGACTGCTTTATAATGTGCTTGAAGACCTTCGGGAGTAGGCTTGTTGTAATAGGGAACGACAACAAGGACAGCATCGGCGCCCAGTGAAACCGCTTCAGCGGTCAGCCGGACGCTTGCGGCAGTCGAATTGGAACCTGTTCCGACCACAATGGGCAATCCTGTTTTTTCTTCCACCGCTGTCTGGATCAGCTTCCGCCGCTCGTCCGGCTCGATGGTCGCCCCTTCCCCGGTAGAACCCAGTACGACAAGAAAATTCGCGCCGCCGCTCTCATTTGTCCAGAAGCTGTCCCACTGCCCTGCGAAAACACCCCGGCTGGAACCGTCTGGTTTTGCTGAAGGTGAGCCTTGCTTGTCAGGTGCCTTGCCGGCAAGAAACCGCATGAGCCGCGAAAACGCCTGATAATCAACCGTTCCATCGGGGAAAAACGGGGTCGCTATCGCGACGCCCAGACCATTCAGAGCCTTTGCTGTATCCATGATTGCCTCCATGCTCATGCGTTGCTGACGCCGCCTTCGCGGATCAGCGATTCGACAATGTCATCCATAGAAAAGACGCCCTTTTTCCCGAGAATCCAGGAACAGGCTAGAAGCGCTCCTTTGGCGAAAACCCGCCGGTCGCGCGCCCGATGCGAAAGCGTCAGCGTCTCCAGGGGAGAATCAAAGAGTATCTGATGGTATCCCGGTTCCGCCCCTGATCGAAGGGAAACGACAGAAATGCTGGATGGTTCTGCCGGACCCGCTGTCCATCCTTTGTACCGTGAAGAAGCCTGAACACAGGCATTGGCCAGCGAAATAGCGGTCCCTGAGGGTGCGTCCTTTTTCTGGCTGTGATGATGTTCGAATATGGAAAGCTCTCCGGAACTATCCAGATCAGCGAGAAGTGCCATGATTGAGGACATGCGCTTCATGAAAGCAACGCCGATACTCATGTTCGGCGCAACCAGCAGACCGGTTTTGTCCGACACCAGCTCTGGAAGATTCGGTATGGACCAGCCTGTCGCCGCAACAACCAGCGGAATCCTGGTATCGATTGCCCATTGGATATGCTCCATGACGGCCGATCCAGTGCTGGCATCGATTGCGACATCGACAGCCACAGGCGGAACAGAATCACCTTGATCGACAACCCAGACAATCTCCGGCTTTGAACCGCTTACGGATTTTGTCAGGCGCACTTCTTCCGAAATCGCGCCAGACAGCTTGCCCGCGCCGAATATCCCAATTTTCATGACAGCCTCCATTCGAAAGCAAATTTCGAATCATTTTTAAAAGAAAACTTCATGCAGTTTTTTCATCGCAAATTCAGCATCTTCTTGCTTCACTATAAAACTCAAATTTACTGAATTTGCGCCGAGACTGACCAGATCGACTTCGATTTGTTCCAGCACGGTAAATACTTTGTTCAGAACGGCTGGTGTGCGCTTGAGCAGATCACCGACAACCGCGATGACAACCCGGCCTGACAGGACATCCACCGCCCCCAGCTTTTGCAGTTCCTTCTTGAGCTTCGGCAGCGGGGAGGACGAATCCAGTGAAATGGAAACACTGATTTCCGAAGTTGAAATGAGATCGACGGAAACTTCGGCATCGCCGAACACCTTGAAGAGCTTGGCAAGAAATCCATACTGATCAGTCATGTCTTCCTGCTTGATGCTGATGATGGTTACATTCTTCCGCATGGCAAGCGCGACAACCGGCCGGCCTGATGATTTCCCCGGCTTGATAGTCGAGTATTTACCTTCCGGCTTCATGGTATTGCGGACTGTGACCGGGATGCCTGCATCGAGCGCGGGTTTGACGGTTGCAGGATGGAGAACCTTGGCGCCGAATGCCGCCAGTTCGGCTGCTTCAAAATACCCCAGTACTTCAACGGTTTTCGCGTTCGGCACAATTCTGGGATCACAGGTCAGGATGCCTTCGACATCGGTCCAGATCTGAATTTCGCGGGCACCAAGCGCCGCCCCGAAGATACTGGCGCTGAAATCCGAGCCGCCTCTGCCGAGCGTCGTGGTCGCGTTTTCCTGATCGGAACCAATATATCCTTGTGT
>CAZZJJ010000048.1:0-8856 GCA_964654405.1 uncultured Treponemataceae bacterium | reverse complement strand
GCGCATCCGCGCAATTTTGTTCATCGGATTGTCCCCGAGGGCGACTCCCTGAACCTTTGCATAAAAAAACTGGACGAAATGCACACCGCTGACAGTTCTTTCCAACTGGGCTATGTCCCGGACTGTGACGGCGACCGCGGCAATCTCGTGTTCTATGACCGCCACCTGGCGCAATCCAGACTGCTGGAAGCGCAGGAAGTCTTTGCCCTGTCATGTCTAGCGGAACTCGCCTTCCTCCATGCACAGGGAAAAGCAAGTCAATGTGCAATCGTAGTCAATGACGCAACCAGCATGCGGATTGAAGCAATTGCCAGCCGTTTCGGCGCTTCGGTTTTCCGGGCTGAAACAGGCGAAGCCAATGTGGTTGACCTTGCCGATTCTCTTGCGCGCAAGGGCTGGCTGGTCAGGGTCATGGGGGAAGGTTCCAATGGCGGCACCATCATCAGCCCTTCCCGGGTCCGCGACCCGCTTTCAACGATCGGCGCTCTGCTCAAGCTTCTCAGGCTCCCGGCCTTGCCGGGGAAGCCCGACCTGTTCAAGCTCTGGCTCGAACTCTCGGGCCAGGAAGCTTTCTATCGTCCAGATTATGACCTGACTGATATTGTCTACTCGCTTCCAGGCTGGGCAACCACCAGCGTATTTGAAAAACGCGCCGCGCTCAAGGTCGCGACAGAAGACAAGACTGTGCTGAAACGAATCTACCAACGGATTTTCCTTGCGGAATTAGAACGAAAGCAAGGCGAACTTGCCAGGCGGTATGGCATCGTGTCCTGGAAAGCCATGGCCTCCATTGGTATTGGAGAAAAAGACGCCAGCACGGACTTTTCAGCCTCAGGGAGCGGCGGGCTTCGGATCGTGTTCTCTGATGCCGGAGGAAGACCGAAGGCATTTATCTGGATGCGCGGCTCAGGCACCGAACCGGTTTTCCGCATCATGGCCGATGTGGATGGCGGAACCAGCGAGGACGAAGCGTATTTCCTCGACTGGCAGACATCCATGGTCAGAGCGGCTGACTCTGAAGCTTCATCTGCATGATGATCGCGGGCAGCGGCTTACTTGTATAAAGCGCCTGCATCGTGTACGATACAGCACGTTTTCAAGGAGTGACAATGGGTATCCGCGGAGAGCTCTATTCGACACGTTTTGTCTGTAATGAGCGAACATATTTTTTTAATGTAAAACAAAATAGAACCGGCGATGTATTCCTGAGCATAGTCGAGAGCAAGCCTGGCGAGGGCGAATCATTTGATCGCCGCTCAATCGTGGTTTTCGGCGAATATATGGACGGCTTTCTGAAAGCCTTCCAGTCGGCGCTCAAGTTTATCGACAAGACCGGCATCAAGGTTGAACCGGACCAGACCCTGTATCGGGAGCGGGACGGAGAAGCTCATCAGGACGAAGGAAGAGAGGGTCGGGAAAGAAAAGCTCAGCCCCGCCAGAGCCGATTCAGGGATACCGATACTGCCAGAAGGCCAGATTCTCGGGGCGAACGCAGTCCGGCACCGTTTTCAGCACGCAGAACTTCGCCGTACCCCCAATCATCTTCCACCGACAGACATCATGACCATGCTCCGAGAAATGCGGCACCTCGAAGTCCAGGCGGACGGAGTTCAGCTCCCCGAGGCGCTTCTTCACGTGAGGAAGGTTCCGCTTCAAAACCTGTCCGAAAAATTGTTGTCAGAAAAACCAGAAAAAGCGATAGCAATTGACTGAAACTCATCTGTAAAGCAAAAGTGGCTCCGGCGAGCCGCTTTTTTTTATCAGGCAGTGTAAAATTGATTGGCTTGGCAGCTGCTATTGCGGCAGTTTGATGGAAAATCCAGGGCGAGTCCACAAAGAAGGACCGTAGCGGGCTATCGCCTTCCGATGTTCCAGGGTGGGATACCCTCGATGCTTTGAAAACCCGTATTCCGGTTCAATCGCGTCCAAGCGGTCCATGACCCGATCCCGCGCTACTTTGGCCAAGATTGACGCGGCCATTATGGCGGGGACACGGCTGTCACCCTTGATGACCGCAGCGGCTGGATATTTCAGCGCCGGCACCTTATTGCCATCGATAAGAACAATATCCGGGCACAATTCAAGCAGTGCCACTGCCCTTCCCATGGCAGCAAGGCTTGCCTGCAAAATATTCATGGTGCCGATTTCATCATGCGTTGCCCAGCCTATTGCCCAGTCCAACGATTGTTCAACGATAATTGTATAGGCTTTTTCACGCTTTCCGGCAGACATCGCCTTGGAGTCGCCAAGGCACTCCCCAGGAAAGTCCGCTGGCAGTATAACCGCAGCGGCGCACACCGGACCCGCGAGCGGTCCTCTGCCCGCTTCATCAACACCGCAGACGAATCGAACAGAGTGCAAGATTCCGCGGAGAGCGATTTCATCGAGAACAGGAGACCTTTTGCACAACGAAGATTCAGTTAAAAACGCAAATTCTTTTTGCGCCATAATTTACTTGTAGGCTGAACCCTTCAGCTCATCTATATGCTGGGCCGCGGCGTGAGCGGCTATAGCTCCATCCGCACAGGCTGTTACAATCTGGCGGAATGGGGAAGCCCGGACATCGCCGGCGGCAAAGAGGCCTGGAATGCTGGTTTCCATTGTATCATTGGTGATGAGATAGCCGGTTTCGTCCTTGGCGGCGTCATCGATGAACGCAGTCTGGGGATCCGACCCAACAAAAACAAAGCAGGCGTCGATAGCTTCTTCCCAGGTTTCACCGGTTACAACATCCTGAAGAACAACGGCTTCCAGCTTCTTGGTTCCCTTGAGCATTTTTGCGACGGTATTGAACCGTACGGATATGTTTGGGTTGGCGAGTACCCGTTCAGCCAGCGCTTTCTGCGCTCTGAAACGGTCGCGCCGGTGAATCATGCGGATTTTGTCGGACAGCTTGGCTAGGTACATGGCTTCATCGCAGGCAGCGTCGCCGCCGCCGACGACAAGCATCCGTTTTCCTTTAAAGAACGGACCGTCACAGGTCGCACAGTAGGAAACGCCTTTGCCGATAAATTCTTCTTCTCCGGGAATCCCGAGATGCCGGTGCTGCGAGCCTGTCGCGACAATCACCGCTTCCGCCTCGTAAACTCCGTCAAAAGTCTCAATAGTAAAGAATGAACCAGTTTTTTTAACGGATTTCACGGTTGCTGAAGCGAATTTGGCCCCGAAACGTTCAGCTTGAACCCGCATTGTTTCGGAAATATCATAGCCCGAAACCGGTTCCAGAATACCGGGATAGTTTTCCAGCTGGTCGATTAAAAGCGCCTGCCCGCCGGGAGCCATGGCTTCCAGAACCAGCGTATCGAGATTGGCTCTTGCCCCGTACTGAGCCGCAGCGAGCCCTGCCGCACCAGCTCCAATTATTATCAATTCATGTTTTTCAGCCATATCGTACTCCTTTTACCTGCATTTTCCTGCTTGTACTCAAGTCTTTTCGCTTCTTTCCGCCTTTCTCAGGTTTTCTGTTAAAACGAAAAGCTATATATGTTATTTAATATATATTATATATAAATTATTTTCTAATCAAGCCGGCGCCCGGGCATCCGCAAAGTTATATTTATCCCCGCATCAAACTTCTGTTCAAGATGAGCGCCAAGCTGTCTGGCAAGAGCCTGCACAATCTCAAGCCCCAGGCCATTGCCGGATTCCGCTTCTGCCCTCACTCCGACGCCATTATCTTCAACCGACATGATATATTCTTCCCCAATCAGGAAAAAGGAAATTCTTATAAAACCCGATCGATTTCCAGGAAAGGCATGTTTGTAGGCATTGGAAACCAGTTCGCTTGCAATCATCGCCAGATAGGAAAGCTGTTCCACATCGACCAGACAGTCCTGTGCGCTGACTTCAAGACTTATCGGAGAACCGATATAACTGTAGGTTTGTTCCATAAAGCGGGCGAAGCGTTCAAAATACTCCTTCGCCGACACACCCTGAAGATTTTCCGTCTGATACAACGCTTCATGAACCATCGCCATGGATTTTATCTGGGCGATGAGTCCTGCGAGCACATCCCTGGTCTTTTCATCATCCACTTCCATTTGCCGAAGGTGTGTGAGACTGGCGATAACCTGCAGGTTGTTCTTTACCCGGTGATGGATTTCACGGAGCAGCAATTCCTTGGCTGCCAGGTTTTCTTCCAGGCTCTTTTGATACAGCTTGACGGCGGTTATGTCGTGGATTATGCCCATGGTTACCGGCCCATGATAGACATCGTTCATCCCATCAATGAGAGCCTGCGATGATTCGCCGTACGCGTTGACCAGGCCGTAGAGTATCTGCCCGGTAGTTTTGTTCGGGATTCTGACTTCAAGATCTCTGGTCATCCGGAGCCCGGATCTTCGTTCGTCAAACAGCTTGGGAGGAATTTCAGGGAACGCGTCCTGGGCGCGGATATGGGCAAGAACAGCTTCTCGGGACACCCTGGTTCGATATTCTTCATGAAGAATTTCTGAAAAATGCCTGCCAATCAGTTCATGAGGCTCATATCCGAGTTCACGTACCGCATCGTTTAAAAAGACAAAGCTGCCCTTCTCATCCAGAATATAGACAATATCAGGCAAGGCTTTCAGCAGATTCTGAAAGCGGCTGCCAATTTCATCCTGCCGGGCGGCAAGATGCTCTTCGCGTTCAAAATTTCGCCGGATGCTGATGAGTGATTCAGCAATCTGACTGGCGCAAACGCCATGTTCGCATAGCACAAGCCGGATAAATGTATCATGCCGGGTATTCAAAAAGGGCTGGGCGTCAGAGCCAGCGGAAACAAGAAGGACGAGAGGCAGGCTGTCTTCAAGAAGCATGGCTTTCAGCTGTTCGGGGATCAGCGCTGCATCGGCAGCAAGAATGGCCTTTTCGAAGGTTATTCGATTGAGAAGTTTCGAATCAGGAGCTATAACCGCTTCTATCTGCCAATTCGTCCTGCTGCCATCGAAACGCCGTAAAAAAGCAGGCAGTTCACTCATAAGGCTTTCATGAGCAATCAGAAACACTTTTTGCTGCTCTTCCATGACATTCATAGTAGGGTACAAGTTTCTGATCGTCAAGCTGATCGGGACACCGGCATTGCCATTCAACCGTGCAGACAACTGGCAGGTCAACAGAGAGCCTGTCAAGCCGCCAGCCTGCCCGCTAGCAAAAACATGCCGCTCCCGATATAGTTTCTTCCATGTTGTTCAGCTATCATACGCATACCGAATTCTGCGACGGCAGGGCTTCCGCGGCCAGCATGGCGCATCACGCACACCAGGCGGGATACGCATACCTTGGTTTTTCCTCCCATGCTCCGCTTCCTTTTGACACCAACTGGAACATGCGCTGGGAAAGACTCGGCGATTATGCCGCTACCATCCGCGCTCTCGGGAACACCTATGGCCCAAAAGAAATGACCATCCTGCTGGGATTGGAAATCGATTATCTCGAAAATCTGGTTCACCCCAGCGATTCAGTCTATGACCGTATAAAACCTGATTTCAGACTCGGATCCGTGCATTACATAACGCCGGAAGAAGGTGAAGCTTTTACAGTTGATGAAAACGCGACTGATTTTGCCCGCCATGTGAAACTTTCCTGCCTTGGCGATCACTCCATGCTCTGGAAGCAGTATTACCGGAACCTCACCGCAATGATTGAAAAGGGAGGCTTCGACATTATCGCCCATTTCGACATTGTCAGAAAAAACAATCAGAATGGTATGTATTTTGATGAAGATGCACCAGCCTATCTTGATGCCGCCTTCGAAGCCATTGACGCGGCGGCGCAGAACGACATCGCTGTGGAAATCAATACCGGCGGCATCGCGCGGGGAAAAACCCTAACCCCCTATCCCGCGATGATACTGCTCAAGCGGATGCACGATAAGAATGTCAGGATTACCATTGGCGATGACGCACATGGGCCTGCGCATCTGGGTGCATATCAGCAGACTGCCCGCCTGTGGGCGAAAGAAGCTGGCTATTCGAGTCTATTTTTTCTGAAACAAAACGGAGAATGGGCTGAGACCGGAATTGATTAAGACGGTGCAGAATGAAAAAGGCAGGGTCCTGGAACCCTGCCCAATAAAGCCAAACAAGCGCGATTCTAGCGATTTCTTCGTTCTTCGCTTTTCTGGCAGTCAATGCACATGACAGCATAGGGAATCGCGGTAAGCCTTTCCTGCGGAATTTTTTTGCCGCATACCATGCAAAGTCCGTATCGGCCCTGGCTGATTCTGGTCAATGCCGCATCAATTGCCTTGAGCCGTTTAATGTCCTGCGAACTCAACGCTTCGAGCATCTTTCGGTCGATATCATCGGAAGCCACATCGGCGACATCCTTTGGATCCATTTCCGCCACGATTGTTCTGAATTCTTCATTCGATGTTGCAAGAGCGTCAAGAATTTCCTTCTTCTGGGAAACAAGAAGTTCTCGCATCTGTTCGGTAAAGGTTTTCTCCATCTTTATCCCCCGAACACGGCATTCTCACTGCCTGTTCAATTTTGTGGATGCGCACAATGCACTATCGTCCGGAAAATGTCAAGTCCGCGGGAGAATAGGCTCCCGGCATGTTGACATTATTCCCGGCGCTACATACTATTTCATAAGTTCACAGGATGCAAGCTTTTTTTTCAAAAATCAAGCAATCGCTACATGCAAGGAGATGCCGTGGCTAAGGAAGAGGCAATAGAGGTAGAGGGTATTGTTCGTGAAGCACTGCCCAACACCATGTTCAGGGTTGAGCTGCAGAATGGTCACATCATTCTGGCTCATCTTTCGGGAAAAATGAGAAAACATTATATTCGAATCGTTCCGGGCGACAAAGTCCGGGTCGGGCTCTCTCCCTACGACCTTTCGCGCGGCAGAATCATCTATCGGGAAAAATAAGCTGGCTTTTAATCTGATTTAATTCCGAATCTTCACCCATGTCGCGCCCCGTCCGCCATGTCTGCGGTCCGCGGGGCCGAAGCTTCCGGCATTTTTATTTCTTTCAAGCACCCGCCGCGTCAGATCTGTCATGACATGTTCAGTGGTCGAATGATTTCCTTTCCCATGAATCACCAGCACCTTTTCCAGGCCTTTTCTGGCGCTGGTCTGCAGAAACCTTTCAAGCAGAGGTTCGGCTTCCGCTGCGCTATATCCATGAAGGTCCAGAACAGCCTGCGGCTCCAAAAGCCGGAAACGCCGCGCCGCTTCAGCGGCTGAGCGCTGCCCTTCATCGTCGAGATATTCGCTATCTTTATCCTCAACACCGTGGATGGTAATCCAGTTTCCAAGCTGATCATGGATTGAGCGCTCTTTTTTTTCTTCAGGGCGCCGCGGCTCTCCGGAAACTTTTCCTGGCGCTTTTTCGATGGTGTTTTTGGGTTTTCTGGCTTCCTGCTTTTTCAGCTCGTCCCACTGTTTGAGCAGCTTATCCATATCCATTTCATGCCCTGCCTTGCGTCGCGTCGAAAGTTCGTTCATACTCCGTGGATAAGGTATTGTACATGAAAAGCGCACAGAGATATATCCCTACCAATTCGGTTTTCTTTACCCGGCTCGTTCAGAACACTTATGGAGTCTGGCTGAAGCGGGCATACAACATTCACGCTGAAGGGCTCGAGATTTTTTCAAAAATCAAACCGCCTTTTTTAGTTGTGGGCAATCACGCTACCCTGCTTGACCCTTTCATTGTCAACGCTTTTATCCCGCATCCGGTCCACTGGGTAGCCAGCGACGGCAATATGAGAAACCCCATCATGCGCTTTCTCTTGATTAAGCTTGTCGGTTCAATTCCCAAATCCAAGGTCATTCCCGACATCGAGACAGTCAACTGGATTGTCAACATTATCAGAAAACAGAAAGGCGTGGTCGGATTTTATCCCGAAGGGCAATCTTCCTGGAATGGAAGCTCCCTGCCCTCTGTGGGCTCTTCAGCAAAGCTGATCAAGCTTCTCAAGGTGCCAGTAATCGCGGCCAACAGCAGAGGCGCTTATATGACCAAACCGCGGTGGGCGTACACGAGGCGTCCCGGCGGTGTCATCGTTCATTTTTCAGAATTGTTTTCGCCCGCACAATGCAAGGCGCTATCAATCGAAGAACTGGATACTGCGCTGGATAAAAGCATTTACCACGATGACATTGCCTGGTGCCAGCAAACAGGGCGCAGCTATGACCACCCGCAGCGCGCCGAATGCCTTGAGCTGGCGCTGTTTGCCTGTCCTTCATGCGGTGCCCTGAACACGCTTTCTTCAAAAGGCACGGCAATACGCTGCCATCAGTGCGGCTTTTCTGCTGACTACCAGCCTGACGGCAGTTTTTCGTCTATCCAGCAAGGGCAGAAGAATCCAGCCGCAATCAAGCACGATTTTTTCCGTTCTTTGAAAAACTGGGACCTCTGGCAGCATGAACACCTTGCCCGGCTTATTGAGGAAAAATTCAGCAAAGCCCCTGAAAAAATCATTTTCCAGGATGCTGATGCGATTCTGCTTGAAGGAAAGCGAATGGATACCATGCGGCGAATCGGGCGAGGGACGCTCACGCTGACAGCCGACAAGCTCGAGCTGGTCAGCAGCGGCAGCATTCTCGCTTCGTTCCGCTGTCAAGATATCGAGGGCCCCGGCGTTCTCAAGTGGAATTTTTTCGAGTTTTATGTCGGGAAGAACGTATACCGGGTCAGGTTCAGAAACAGGAACACTTCAGGCCGAAAATACGCATCCGCACTCGAACTTCTGCTAAAAACCCCGCGCTAGCAGAAGCATAAGCATCAATCCTCATACCAGATTTGAAGCGGCTTGGCGAAGCTCTTCTTCCGAGCGAGAATGACATAGGTAACAAGCACATACAGAAGGTAGAGCCCTGCTATCCCGATCATCAGCCAATAATAGGACATGGATCCTGTCA
>CAZZJJ010000047.1:0-8974 GCA_964654405.1 uncultured Treponemataceae bacterium | reverse complement strand
CAATATTTGCCTTGAATATAGAGCCGGATAGTAATCCTTTTGTCTTCTAAGCCATTGGCGCTGCATGCTTCTTTCGCGTTTGTCAGCACATTATCCAGAACACTCTCAAGCCTGTTCTGATCTGCCTGAACCACAGCTTCGGCGACATCAGGCAATTCCAGCGAAAAAACAAATCCCTCATCCTCAAGATGCCGGTATCTTTCTTTGTAAGAACGCAGAAAAGTCACCAAATTAATGTCATGAAAATCGATTGGTTCTGCCTTCAAAAATTCCCGAATCCTGTCTGTCAGCGAAGAAAGACGCAGGATTTCATTATCAATATTTTCAGCGGATGCGAAGATGACTGCCTCGTTTTTTTCAAGACTGGCGCGCGCAGAATCCTCCTTCTCTGCCGCGGCTCTTCTGATTCTGGCGGTCTGAATTCGCATTATCCCCAGCGGATTTTTTATCTCATGAGCAAGCGTTCTCGCTGCTTCCCCCAGCTGGATAAGTTCCCGGTTCGCCATTTCCTTTTCTTTCAGCGACTCATTATGCTGAAAAAGTATTGTCAAAAAGCCGAAAAGAATGAGAAGCACCGCGCTGATAAAAAACGCCGCAAGATAGAGCGAATTCCTTGCCCTGAAATAGCTGTCTGCAGAATATTCTATCCAGACATAGAGAGGTGTGTTCAGATTGGATAAGAGACCCGGGTCAGCCGAGCCTGGCGGAAGTGAATTTGGAGGATAGGGAGCTGCAGGAGGGTTGACGAGAAAGCTCTGCCGCCCCCGCCCCATTCCCATACCCATTCCACGACCGGCAGTCTGCGGGCCAAGATACCTGAACAGCTCAATGGAATTTCTGTCTGCTGAGATTACTGAAAGCAGATTGGACGCAGGCACAGCACCAGACTCACTCGAGCCAGGGAGTTTTAATCGTGAGGGAATTGTCATCCTCGCGGGAGCGGTCCCATATTTCTGGACAGCTGTGCCATCGACACTATAAAAGCCAACGCCTTTTATCCGCGGGTCATTTTTGGGAGAGAATGAAGAATCCCTGCGATACTCATCAATGACAACGCTTGAAGCCTTGAAAGCCTCATATTCAAGCATAAGGTTTCTTCGTTCTGATTCTCTGATGATGACAACCCACAAAAGTCCAACAGTCGCCACCATGACAGTCAGCGCGAGAATATAAAGCAATAACGATGATTTCTTCTTCATGTGAGATAAGTATACCCTAAATAAAAGTAAAATGGTAATATGCAGCCATGAAGCGTGTGATTGGGGTTGCGGTCTTTTCGATTTTCGTGCTCGCGTTCAGCGCCTTTGTTTATTTTTTCGCTCAGCAGCGAAAAGAAAGTCTCAACGCTTCCATTCCGGTAGCTGGAAGATTTGTCGAGCTGTCATCCCAATCGCTTGTCCAAAATACCGCTAGCGCGGGCAATACTGCGATAAAACAGGCAAAAATCAACCCGGACTGGGATGAAACATTTCTCTCGGTTCTGGAAATCAACCTGGATACCGATGAAGATCTTGAGCAAATCATTACTATTAAGTCCACAACCAAACCGCAAAGCCCAATCGCGATAGCGATCGCTGATTTTCAGCCGCTCACCGGAAATTATATAAGAATTTTCAAAGGTGAAACTAAAGCAGTCAGAACAAATGAATTTGTGGTACAGCCAAAACCCCTGCTTTCACAAGACTCAACCGAAATCCTCTGTTTCGGAATCGATAATAATGATCTGCAATGCTTGACCGTTTTCAGCAGGGCTGAGAATCAATTGTCAAAATACACTGAAATCTTTTCTGAAGCTGGCCGAGTCATCCTGATTGATGACAGCCAGTCCCAATTCCCAGTTCCTCTCACAGTCGTTTCAAAAGAACAGACACGATCTGTATTCTCATATAATGCCAAGATTAAAAAATATGAAGCCGGAAAGTCGGAAGTGCTTTCAGGAACACCAGCGGAGAACATCGTAAAAGAACCAGCAGTGTATCTTGATGCACAATCTTTTGAAAAACATCTTGCTGGAACATGGTACCGAACAGTGTCCGGCCGAAACAGCAACGAACCCGATCCGATATTACTTGAATTTTCGCCAGAACAGAAAAAAATCAAGATGATAGCGAACAACTCTATGACTGAGTGGAATTGGATGTCAACGCTTGTCTCAAAAAACAGCATTTATATTTCGATAGAAAACAGCGCTCTGCAGGAAGTCAGGCGTCTTCTTACCATCACAACACAAACCGAAGATACAATCGCGGTAACTGCCATCGCTCAGCAGACTGTTCGTTTTACTCAGAAAGAGCCATGGGACGGCTCATTCAGCCGCATGAGCGCAAGAAGCGCTCCGCTGCCTGATGGAGCCGCAGCATCTTCAGAAACAGCCGCCTCTCCCAGACTGAAAGATCAAAACAATTTTTCTTTTCTTTATACTTTTCTTCCCGGATGGTACCGAAATGAAACAGGAGATGAAATCATCTTCCAAAACGGTTCCATGACTATGACAGTCAACGGCAGATCGGCAAAGGGATTTTTTGTTTTGCAGCAGATTGACGGCGCAGCAATACTTGATTTTCAGGAAGTGAATAACGCGGGGACTCCGCAAAGCCGTTCAAGCTTTTTGCTGTCTGCTACACGTTCAAAAACAGGCGACATCGGAACACTTTCGCTGGAAGCAGTTCGGATCAGTGAGAAAGGAGTAGAACTATTATACAAGCCGCCGCTTAAGTTCCTGAAAATTGAAAAAATAATTTGACAGCTAACCTGCCAGAGGGTAGTATTCACGGTGGCATGTTGTGTTGCCATGGGTTTTGTGCCCATTGAATTTCAAGAAAGAGTGAGGTGTCGTCGATGAAAAAGCTGATTCTCGGCCTTCTGGTAGTCGCCATGGTATTTTCCCTGGCAATGCCGCTTGCAGCGCAAGCCAAGAAACCTTTCAAGATTGCGTTTGTCTACATCGGCCCCCCCGGCGATTTAGGATGGACTTATGAGCAGGACCGCGGACGCCTTGCGCTTGAAAAGAAATTCGGTGACAGAATTGAAACTAAATACATTGAAAACGTGCCGGAAGGCCCCGATGCCGAACGAGTCATTCGTCAGTATGCGGCTGCTGGTTTCGATATGATTATCACAACCAGCTTTGGTTACATGGATCCTACCCTCGCTGTCGCCAAGGAATTCCCGAAAGTCATTTTCGAGCACTGCTCCGGCTACAAGACAGCGCCCAATATGGCAACCTACTTCGGCAGAATCGAAGAAGCCCGCTATCTCACCGGCATTATCGCAGGCAGAATGACGAAGACAAATGTTATCGGCTATGTTGCTGCCTTCCCGATTCCTGAGGTTGTGCGCGGCATCAACGGATTCACACTCGGCGTCCGGTCTGTCAACCCCAAAGCACAGGTTAAAGTTGTCTGGACCAACACCTGGTATGACCCGGTCAAAGAACGGGAAGCTGCCGTGGCGCTTCTTGATTCAGGCGCTGACATCATAGCCCAGCACCAGGACACAACCGAGCCGCAGAAAGCTGCTCAGGAGCGCGGCAAGCTGTCAATCGGCTACGACTCCGACATGGGCAAGTTTGTCGGCGACACCGTCCTCGCGAGCGCAATCTGGAACTGGGAAACCTACTTTATCGATACAGTTCAGAAAGCGCTGGATGGCAAGTGGCAGACACATCAGTATTGGGGCGGCCTGAAAGACGGCGTTACCAAGCTTTCTGCTATCAGCAAGAGAGTTCCTGACAGCGTCAAGAAGGAAGTTGAAGCGGCCCAAGCCAAGATACTCGGCGGTTGGAGCATCTTTACCGGCCCGATCAAGGATCAGAGCGGCAAAGAAGTCTATCCGGCAAAGGCTGTCATTCCCGATGACAAACAGCTTTCCATGGACTGGTTTGTTGAAGGCGTCGTTGGCAAAGTGCAATAATTGCATATACTGAAGACCGGCACGCTGGCGCTTTCCCACAATGGGTGCTGGCAGCCGGTCTTTCCATGTCCGCGTCTTTGTCCGCATGACTGTGTGCACCGTATCAATAGATATCTCGTATTTATCGATACGGCTTCTCTCCTGATCTTCAAAAAGTGCGGCTCACATTGTTGTTCGTAAAAAATCTATTGGACAAGGCATATAAGATGGAAAAGGATAAACGAGTACCCGTCGTTGAAATGCGCTCGGTTACCAAAACTTTCCCGGGTGTCGTCGCAAACGAGTGTGTCGACCTCGCGCTGTACGCTGGTGAAGTTCTTGCCCTGCTTGGAGAAAACGGCGCAGGGAAAAGCACGTTGATGAATGTGCTCTGCGGACTCTACAGACCTGATGAAGGCGAAATCTTCATACGGGGCAGAAAAGCGGAAATAAATTCACCTCGCGACTCCCAGAGATTGGGAATCGGCATGGTTCATCAGAATTTCAAGCTCGTCGATTCCATGACGGTGCTGGAAAACATTATCCTTGGCATGAAAGACCAGGGTTTTATTCCCGATATGAAGAAGGTGAGGGCTGAAGTAACTTCGCTCTCTGAAAAATATAATCTCAGTGTCAATCCTGATGCCAGCATCTGGCAGCTTTCGGTCGGTGAGCAGCAGCGCGTAGAAATTCTCAAGCTCCTCTATAGAAAAGCTGAAATCCTCATTCTCGATGAACCGACAGCCGTCCTGACACCGCAGGAATCACAGGAGCTCAGCAAGGTAATTCATTTGATGCGCACCGAAGGCAAGTCCGCTATTTTCATCACCCATAAAATGGAAGAAGTGATGACATTCTCGGACCGCGTCATGGTCTTGCGGAAAGGCAAGGTTGCCGCCGAATTGTTCACATCCTCGACATCTCCCCGGGATCTTGCAAAACTCATGGTTGGGCGGGAAGTTTTATTCGAACTTGAAAAGAAACCTTTTCAGCCAGGCGAAGCCGTCCTCAGACTGGAGAAAGTCTGCGCTCTGGATGACAGGGGTCTGCCCGCCTTGAAAGATGTCAGTTTTGAGATTCGAAAGGGCGAAATTGTCGGTATTGCTGGTGTTGCGGGAAACGGCCAGCGTGAACTAGCTGAAACGATTACAGGATTGCGGCGACTGACAGCAGGTTCAGTGCGAATTCAGCAGAAAGATGTTACCAACGCAAAACCGCTGACAATCATCAAAGCTGGCGTCGCTCATATTCCGCAGGATCGATCCTCGGTTGGAGCGGTTGGTGACATGAGTGTCGCGTCCAACCTCGCGATGAAAGACTATCGGAAAAAGCCGCTCTCCGTTGGCATTTTTCTGATTCCTCAGCGGATTCTCTCCATGGCAAAAAAGCTGATCGACACATTCAGGATCGCTACCCCGAGTCCTGAAACCCATGTCAAATTCCTTTCTGGCGGCAATATTCAGAAGACCATTCTGGCACGGGAAATAGGCTCCTGCAAAAACCTGCTGGTAGCAGTCTACCCTTCCCGCGGGCTTGATATCGGAGCAACCGAATCGGTCAGAAAACAGCTTGTCGAGCAACGCGACAAGGGGCTGGGAGTTCTCTTCATTTCAGAAGATATCGATGAACTTATCCAGGTTGCCGATACAATTCTGGTCATGTTTGAAGGGAAAATCATGGGGAACGTCCCGGCAGCTTCGGCAGATCCGGAAAAAATAGGCCTTATGATGGCAGGGGTCAGCCAGACGGAAAATGAAGGCATCGATATTAGCCAGGGGGTAATGACATCATGAAAATTCTTTTTGAAAAAAGAAAATCGACATCGGTGCCGGCATTGTTCCTTGTCCCGCTCTTTTCCTTCATGGTCTCGCTGATGCTGACTGGGCTGGTGCTGATAATTTTCGGAACCAATCCATTTTCCACCTTTAGCGCGATGGCGAAGGGAGCCTTTGGGTCAAGCAACGGCTTTTCGGAAACTCTCGTCAAGGCGATACCCCTGATGCTGACTGGGCTGGGCGTTGCCATAGCCTTCAGGCTGAAATTCTGGAACATTGGAGCTGAAGGACAGCTGACCCTCGGCGGTGTAGCCGCAGCCTGGGTTGCATTATTTTTAAGCCCTTCAATCCCGTCCGCTCTTCTCCTTCCTGCGGTTTTACTTGTCGGGTGTTTGGCTGGAGCCCTGTGGGCAGGTATTCCAGCATTCCTTAAAACACGGCTCAAAGTCGATGAAACCCTTGTAACCCTGATGCTGAATTATGTCGCGGTTCTATTTTCCGAGTATCTGTATTACGGACCATGGCGTGATCCAAAGGGCTATGGCTTTCCTGGCTCAGCGCCTTTCCCCGACGAGGCGTGGCTGCCCCGCATCATGGGCCGGGCGCATATCGGCATATATTTCGCAGTTGTCGCCGCTCTCATCCTTTGGGTAGTCTTCAAACGTACCCGCTGGGGGTTTGAGCTTTCAATTATTGGAGCGAGCCAGAAAGCGGCCCGCTACCAGGGCATTGCGGTGGAGCGCAATATTTTTCTCGCGATTCTTCTCTCCGGCGCTCTGAGCGGGCTTGCTGGTGCTTCTGAAGTGACCGGCATTTCGCATCGCCTCCAGCAAGGTTTGAGCCTCGGATATGGGTATACCGCCATCATTGTCGCCTGGATGTCACAGCTCAATCCTCTGGCCATTCCTTTTGTGTCCTTGTTGCTCGCGGGGATTTTGACGGGCGGAGACCAGGTTCAGCTCATGATGGGACTGCCTTCAGCAATGGGTATTGTCATGCAGGGACTCATTCTATTCCCCATGCTTGCGGGATCGCTGTTTACTGAATACCGAATCAAGTTCATACGAAAACAGCCCAAAGCGGCTTGCGTTGAAGGAGAAGCCTGATGGATCTCATTACTTCGATTTTAACCATAACTATCAGAGCTGGAACCAGTCTTGTTTTTGCAACGATTGGAGAAATACTGACTGAGCGGGCAGGCATTTTGAACCTCGGCATTGAAGGCATCATGCTCATGGGGGCAGTGACCAGTTTCGCCGCATCATTCTATAGCCACAATCTGGTTTTCGCCCTCCTGGTAGCCTGCGGAGTCGGCGCTTTCATGGCGCTCATCCATGCTTTCCTGACGGTAACCATGCGAGCGAACCAGGTTGTCTCAGGGCTTTCGCTGACACTGTTCGGAACTGGTTTTGCAAGCTTCCTCGGGCAAAAGCTAGGCCCCCAGTCCAACAACTTCAGGCTGGTAGGTCTGAAAGGAGCGAAATTCACGCCGATCAATGTTGAGGCGCTTTCCCAGATTCCAGTTCTTGGCGCCTTATTCAAGCAGGACATTCTCACCTACGCGGTATACCTCATTATTCCGCTTGCCTGGTATTTTCTCTACAAAACCCGCCCCGGACTCTGGCTTCGTTCCGTAGGCGAAGACCCGCAAACCGCGGACGCGATGGGTATTGATGTCATAAAAACCAAATATTTTTACACCATTTTAGGCGGCATCCTGATAGCGCTGGGTGGTGCGCATCTTTCTCTCTCCTACACTCCCGGCTGGTCTGAAAACCTGACAGGCGGACGCGGATGGATTGTCATCGCTCTCGTCATCTTTTCCATGTGGAACCCTGCCCGCTCAATCTGGGGTGCCATGCTGTTCGGCGGAATCAATGCGGTTCAATTCAGACTGCAGGCTTCCGGAACCAATATCCCAGCCAGCTTTTTGAACATGCTGCCCTATTTGGGCACAATTACAGTTCTGGTGGTAATGACCTGGTGGGAGGCGCTGTCTAAAAAAATCGGTGCTCCTGCAGCGCTAGGTGCCGCCTACATGCGGGAAGACAAATAGAACAAAACACGCGGATTTATCAAAATCATGCGACATTCAAATTCAATATAAAATATAAATAAAAAAAGGCTGCCGATGCTTTGCCGGCAGCCTTTTACTTTCATGTTCTTATATACGCTTAGAATTTCATCCAAGGATATGCTTGAGAACGAAGAAGAGCGCCACTATCCAGGTGACAACCGGAATGTCCTTCAGTTTTCCCGCAAACGCCTTGATAACGACGTAAGAAATCATGCCGAACACCAGACCTTCAGCGATTGAATATGAAAGCGGCATCATCAGGATAGTCAGGTAGGCAGGGATGGCTTCGGTGTAGTCGCCAAGTTCGATTTCCTTGATGGGGGCCATCATGAAAAGACCGACGATGATAAGCGCAGGAGCGGTCGCCGCCTCGGGTACCAGCAGGAAAATCGGCGCGAAAAAGAGCGACAGAAGGAAGAGGACTCCCGTTGTGAGCGCGGTAAGACCTGTTCTTCCACCTTCTGCGACACCTGAAGCGCTTTCAACATAGGAGGTGACCGTGGAGGTTCCCAGGCATGCGCCTGCTACTGTGCCAACAGCGTCAGCAAGCAGAGCCTGTTTGACTTTTGGAATAGTTCCGTCTTTCTTGATGAGCCCGGCCTGCGTTGTAACTCCGACCAGGGTACCGATGGTATCGAAAATATCGACAAAAAGGAATGTAAAGAAAACGACAAAGAAATCCAGCGTGAATACCTTGTCAAACTGGAACTGAAAAAGCAAAGGAGCTGCGGGAGAGCTGACAGGTGAGAAATTTTCAGGCACTTTGGTTACGCCAAAGGGAATTCCAAGGATTGTTGTCGCGATGATACCAATCAGCAAGGCGCCTTTGACTCTATAAGCAAGCAGAATGCCGGTAAACAGAAGCCCGATGATGGCAAGCAAGGCTGGACCGGAAGTTACATGTCCCAGAGAAACCAAGGTTGCGTCATTCTTTACAATAATACCAGCGTTCTGGAGACCGATGAAAGCGATAAAAAGACCGATACCAACGGAAACCGCGTTCTTTATATTTTTGGGAATAGAGGCAACAATGGCTTCGCGGATATTGAAGAACGACATCAGAATGAAAACAATGCCTTCGAGGAATACCGCGGTCAGCGCAAGCTGCCAGGAATATCCCATGCCGAGAACGACACTGAAGGCAAAAAATGCGTTGAGACCCATGCCCGGCGCTAGCGCGATCGGCAGATTGGCAAGCAAAGCCATCAGGACAATCGCGATAAACGAGGAG
>CAZZJJ010000046.1:0-9057 GCA_964654405.1 uncultured Treponemataceae bacterium | reverse complement strand
CCTGAGGCAAATGTCAAGCTGGGCCTATCCCACTCCGGGCTGTCAGTCGGGGAAGATGGCGGCAGTCACCAGAGTATTGAAGATATAGCTCTTATGCGGGTTCTGCCGGGAATGACGATCCTTGTGCCATGCGATCCTCTTGAGACAAAAAAGGCTGTCTATGCTGCAGCTGAAATCAAAGGTCCCGTCTATATACGGGTTGCCCGGCCGGCTGTGGAAACATTGACCGATGTATCGAGCCCGTTTATCCCAGGCAAAGCCAACATCCTTCGGAAGGGAGATGATGTTTGCATTATCGCTGCAGGACTCATGGTGCAGGATGCTTTGCTAGCAGCGGATCGTCTTGCCAGAGAGGGAATCAGCGCATGTGTCGTAAATATGCATACCATCAAACCGATTGATGAAGCCCTGATTTTGGAAATATCTGCAAGCATTCCCGCAATTGTGACTGTGGAAGAGCACTCAATTATCGGCGGACTCGGATCAGCAGTCGCGGAAGTTTTAGCTGGGCGCAGTCATGCGAAATTCGCACGGATTGGTATCATGGACAAATTCGGAAAATCAGGAAAACCCGCTGATCTTTTCAGAGAATACGGACTGACCGCGGATGATATAATAAAAAAATGTGTTGATTTGCTCGCATGAATTCAGCAGGGAGAAAATAATGGGAATACAATCATTTGAATACCGTGATGCTGGGCTGAAGCGCGTATATGAAAATGAACACTGGATGATAGGAATCAAGAACTGGAAGCCTGCAAATGATGTGGAAGGAATCGATTGCCTGGAACGGCATTTGATGTCAGATGAATTGTTCACATTGCTTGAAGGCGAGTGTATCCTTCTCTATTGTGAAACATCCGAGAAAGAACCATCGGCATCAGATCTTCGAACATTGAAAATGGAGAAAGGGAAAGTCTACAACATTCCGAAAGGCCTTTGGCACAATACGATCACCTTTAAAAATACCAAGCTGCTGCTTGTCGAGTCACCTGATACAGGGATGTCAAACAGCGAAATCATTCCGCTTAGTTCAATCCACCGTAAAAGGGTTCATGCAATTGCCACGGAAATGGGGAAGCTGGAGAGCATGCAATAAATGGCCAAACTCAGAGCAGGAATCATCGGACTCGGAAAAACAGGCATAAAACAGCTCCATGCACTCAGCTTGATGCATGATGTTGAAATCGCCGCTATAACAACCTCTGATCCTGAAAAATGGAAGAAGCTTTCTGAAAGGTATGAGATCTCATCTTGCTATTCGGATTATCGGGACATGCTCCGCACTGCTGATTTGGATGTAGTGCACGATTGTACGCCGAACTATCTTCACTATGAAATTGATAAAGCAATCATCAATGAAGGCAAGCACATTCTGTCAGAAAAACCATTAGCGCTTTTCCCATCGGAAGCAAAAGAATTGGTATCGCTGGCGCGTCAGAAGAATGTCAAGACGGCTGTTAATTTTATCTATCGCCACTTTCCAGTCATTGAACAGATTCGCAAATACATATTGGATGGAAAACTTGGCAGGATTTTTTCGATACATGGAGCATATCTTCAGGACTGGCTTCTTGAAAACACAGACTATGATTGGCGAGTTGAATCGAAATTCAGCTGACAACCTCGAGCGTTAGTCGATATCGGTTCCCATTGGTTCGACATAGCCCAATTTCTCATCATGAGCCAAATCACGGAAATTGCAGCTGATTTTGCTACGTTTATTCCTGAAAGGATTGAGCAGAAACACGGGCTCTCCGTCGCTGTTGATACTGAAGATTATGCGGGAATCCTTTTCAGAATGGAAAATGGCATACATGGCACGGTAACCGTATGCCAGACATGTGCGGGAAAACATGAAGGCCTTTCCTTTGAAATCAACGGCAGTGAAGCGTCGATGCGATGGAGCTATAGCGATCCATTCCATGCAGTACTGATGAAAACTGGACGCCCTGATACTGTTATCACTGCAAAACAAGATCAGTACACTGGCAATGATGCACCTGGCCAATTTGCCCAAAATTGGCTGATAGCGGATTTCTACCAATCCATCTTAGGGAACACAAATCATATTTACGCTGATTTTTCTGATGGTTACGCCACCACATGCATAATCGAGGCCGCTCTGAAGAGTATGCAAAGCCGCGCATGGACAACAGTCCTGCGGTAGGCTATCTCAGTGAACGGCTCAAGGCTAAAAAAGCTCTTACGACCTTTGGGTCAAAATGCTTGCCTGAATTCGACATGATATAGACAACAGCCTCATCGTGTGACAGGGCTTTTCGATACGGACGGTCGCTGGTCATGGCGTCATAGACATCGGCGATGGCAAATATGCGGGCCAGCAGTGGAATCGCCTCGCCGCTCAGCCCCTGAGGGTAGCCGGAGCCATCCCACCGCTCGTGGTGGCAATAGGGAATTGTTACTGCTTCCTTCAGGAAGGTAATCGGCTTCAGAAGCTGAAAGGCAAGGGCCGGATGTGTCTGCATGGTAGCGCGTTCTTCAGCGGACAAAGAGCCTTGCTTGAGCAGAATTCTGTCCGGAATGCCGATCTTGCCGATATCATGCAGCAAGGCGCCGCGGCGCAAGGCTTCCATCATTTCGGGGCTCAAATCCAGCTGTTTCCCAATTGCTACCGCAAGGCTTGTAACCCGTTCTCCATGGGATGCTGTTTCGTCATCGCGAAGCCCGATTGCCCGCGACCAGCCTTCCAGAGTCGCGTCATAGGCGTCTCGGAGGGCGTTGTTGGCATTCCGCAGTTCAAGGCTCAGTTCTACACGTTTGATGACAGTGCCCGCGAAAGAAGCAAAAAGCTCCGCAACTGCAACAATATCCTTGTTAATATGGATATCGGTGGAGAATCCCAGATGGAAGACGCCGATGACTGTGCTTTCCGCAAGAATCGGGACGGAAACTCCTCGCTTGTCATCCGGGATTTTCTCGCGTATATGGCTGAGAACAACCGGCTCCTGGCTCAGCTCCCAGGAAATGTGCGAGCGGCCGCTTGAAAAAACAAGTCCGCTCAAGCTTTTATCCGGAGCAATCGGATCAACAATGTCTTTCAGCCATCCTCGCTTGGCGACAGGGATGAGAAGATTCTTTTCTGCATTGTAAAGCATCAAAGCCCCGGCTTCAGCTGATAAGGCATCCATGGCACCTTCTAGCAATTGATGAAAAATCATGTCTTCAGATGCTTCCAGGGTGACTGCGGTGCCTGCCTGATAAAGCTGTTCCAGCCAACGCACCCGGTAGCCCAGCAGATCCATTGTTCGAATTGCGTTGAGCGCCATCCCGATCAAATCACCGAGCGAACAGAGCAGTTCAAGATCAGCCTGAGAAAAATCAATGCGGTCGGACTCGACACCAATGGACCCTATCGTCACTCCCTCTGAATGGATAGGCGCGTATATCCCGTACAGCATCCCGATGTCGGTTTCCAGATAGCGGGGATCATGGGGCAGGTCCTTGCAAAGTACGCTTTCGTCATGATCGATGACCCAGCCGGTTAATCCATCTCCCGGTTTGCTGATTTTTGTGTTCAGCCATTCAATCACTTTTTCTTCTTCACAGGAATGTACGCCAGGCGCGCAGTATGAAAGCGTCACAAGGCGCTTTGAAGCCTCATCCCTGATCCGGATAACCGAATGGGTCCAGCCTTTTTCCTGCTCAAGAATACGGAGCGTCTCTCTGGCTATTTCGGTTGATGAGCGAAGCTCCCCGAGGCGGATGCTGGCTCTATAGAGAACAGCAAGATTTTTGTACCGGGATTCGTTCTGCTGGATGAGGAAAACTTTCTGTACCGCGTTGACTATCGCTTCTGCCAGGGTATACAGATTGGCCTGTTCATCAGCTCCGGGAGCCTTATTGCGCTGATATTGAAGGAAAATTGCTCCAAGCAATTGATTTTCTGCGCGGACAGGCTGAAACACATAGGTATCTCCGCCGCTCTGCGCTGGCCTTGTCAAAAGATATGCTGAGTTTTGCTTGCAAGCATCGCTCTGAACAGCCTTCCAGATGAATTGCTCGAGCTCAGGTTCCAGTTCGCAGGTGGCCATCATTTTCCCGAAAATGGTATCGGACTCATCCAACGACTTTGTAACATGAACATAACCAGCGCATTCAGCATAGGGGAAAGCCTTCTGAATCGCGTCCAGCAGGATATTCGTGAGCTGGTCCAGCGATGTTTGAGAACTTGCTGAAGAAGCGATTGTCGAGACAGCTTTTAAAAGACGTTCCCGGGCTTTTATGGGGCTGATATCGAAAAAGGTCGAATTGATGATGATGTCAGTATCGATTTCCTGCCATGCGGCTGCTATAAGGACATCCATGGCCGATCCATTATTTTTCTGAAGGACTGCCTCAATTGGTTCCAGCATTCCGTGCTGGCTTGTGATTTTTGCTCTCCGCGCCAGAATCAGTTCTCGGCTCGCGGGATGAACAATAGTATCTATGAAAATTTTGCCGAGATACTCTTGCTCGGTTCCACCAAGCATGGCCAGTGCGCTTTTGCTTATCCGCATTATCCTGTCATTGCGATGCAGAATGTTGCCCGCGATTCTGTTCTCAAACAGAATTTCCTGTTCAATCCGCGCTTCCTGATTGGTAAGCTCATTTTTAAAACGGTCCACGCCGGAAGGAAGAATTTCTGCAAGGCTCCTCAGGATTGCGCAATCTATCTCATCCCAGGTTTTACCTGGGATATCGCTTGTCAGGACAATTTCTCCCCATATCGAATTATCAACAAAAATCGGCATCAGACAGGCGCTGTGCATATCATAGGCATTCACTTTGGAATTAAGGCTTTCCGGGAATTCACCGGCAGCCAGCTGCACCGCTTTTCGATCCTTGAAAAAAGTTCGTATCCGGGCGGCGACAGCAAGATCCTCCGAGCTTGCGCGCATCCACGAAAAAGGAAATTCAGGCTCAAGCGGGCTAGAACTCTCCGCTGTCCATGAGCCGCGCATGACACACCGTGTTGAAAATGACTGCTCATCGTTGATGTTTTCATAGATGACAGCGCGATTGGAGCCAGTCAGAATGCCAATGTCGGTGCATATTTCAGAAAAAGCTTTTTCAATGCTGTCGGCTGAACACAGAATGTCCGAGTATCTTGCGATAAGTGAGAATCCATTTTCGAGCTTGGCCAATTCTTTATTATTCATCTATTGATATAATTATATTCTTTAAAGAAGCCTGATGCAATTGCAAAAGAAAAAAACTGGCATCCCGCGGGACATTGCAGAATTCACGATGTATACTGTTATCATGAAAAGAATAAAAGCAGCTCCAAGCAGGCTTGCGGGATTGTTCCTGATTTTTATTCTGGCATCCTGTGCATCGTCAGCAGAAACCACGGGTGCTGCAAAAAACCCTGTTGTGATCGATGCTTCTGCTCCTCTGCGTTTATATCGAACCGATAAACCCGATTCCCGGGTTACCGTGCTCAGTCAGTCGATGGCGTCTAGTTTTCAGAAAAGCGCCGATCCTGAAAGAGCTCTCAGGGAATTTACCGCTCAGCTTGTTAAAGGCGAAAGCGATCCCTACATGAAAATCAAGCTTATTCATGATTGGATTACCTTGTCTGTCAATTACGATGTGGCCATGCTCGAGCGCGGGGTTGTGACTGGCCAGGATATCCGGACGGTTCTATCCGCCAGGAAAGCGGTCTGTTCAGGCTATTCGAAGCTTTTTGAAACTATGGCATCTGCCGCCGGCTTTGAAGCTAAAACCATTCATGGCTGGGCACGCGGTTTATCCGGAAATTTCGAATTTACTCCCCGGAACAGTCATGCATGGAATATGGTGAACATAAGCGGGCAATGGCTTTTCGTGGATACGACATTCGATGCGGGCGCTTTTACCGATGGCCGCTATAAACAGCGTTACAGCACGGATTATCTTTTTCCCGGACCTGAACAACTGCAATATACCCATTTCCCGGAAGACCCTTCGGATCAGCTGATGTCAAGGCCGATTGATCGGAGCAGATTCATCAACCAGGCGCTTTTTCTGCCGGAATTTTTCAAACTTGGACTCTCGGTACCTGCGGTTTCCGCGAATCCAGGGCAGTTCATGCCGGCTCTTGTAAAGGCAGCAGACCGCTACAATCTGGATTTTGAAGCTCCGCCTGATGTCATGCTCGATGCTTCCGTGTTTTCTTCAGATGGAGGCGAGATAGGAGGATCTGTGATGCTCTCTCTGCGTGCTGCCGGAAAGTGGAGGATTTCTTTCGCATTCCCAAAGGCAGGCACCTATAAAGCATTGATCTTTGCTGGCAAAACCAGTACCAGAGAAGCTTCTGGAAGCACAGCTTTGCCAGGAAAGAGCGAAGAAAAACTGAAAAGCGTGCTTTCATTCGCCTTTCAGACAAGCGGGAAAAATGTCGAATTTCCCGCTTTCCCCAGACAGTACGCAAGCTTTTTCGAAAGAGCGGGCGAATATCTGGAAAGCCCGATAACAGGGGTTCTGAAAGCGGGGATGTCTGCGAAATTCGTCTATATATCGAATGCAAAGAAGGTTTCGCTGATTCACGATGGGAATTTCATACCGCTTGACGAAAATCCGGCTTCTCCTGGAAGGTTTGAACTTGAGCTGAAAGTTCCGAAAACCGAGCTCTTGAAACTGGGGGTTTCGGAGGATGGGGTGAATTTCAGCATTATGCTTTCGTGGTCGGTACGATAGCGCTCAATTTTATAAACAAAAAGTAGGAGGGATGCCGGGTTTCATCCTTGACAAGCATCCAATCTGTGGTATCATACAATAACCGGGTTAACCGGTTTAGTAAGCTGTCTTACAGAAAATCAAGGAGGAATCGGAATGAAAAAATTCGTTCTGGTAGTAATGGCTTTGCTTGCTGCGACAATGAGTTTTGCCGCCGGCAAACTGACACTGATGCAGAACAAGCCTGAAATCGACGCGCAGCTGAAAGCGTATGCCCAGGCCTGGGGGCAGAAAAATGGCGTGACTGTTGTCGTGAAATCAATCGGCGGCACCTCAGGCGGTATGGGACCCCAGCTCAAGGCTGATTATGCAGCGGGCGATATGCCGGACATTTTCGCTTTTGACGGGCTTGAAGCGTACAAGGAATGGGAAGGCGTCATTCTTGATCTCTCCAATGAGCCCTGGGTTAAGAGCACTTCAGTCGCGTTCAAATACAACAGCAAAATTTTCGGATTCCCGGTTGCTGTTGAAGGCTGGGGTATGGCGTACAACGCTGACATGCTTGCCAAGGCTGGAATCGACCCGAAAACCCTGGTGAATTATGATGGCTACAAAAAGGCTTTCGAGAAGCTCGACAGCATGAAAGCTCAGCTGGGAATCAATTCAGTCGTTTCCATGGCCGCAGCGGTTGAAATGGGCTGGGTTACCGCGCACCACAACTTCAACTCTCTCCTTTCAAATGGTCTTCCCTATGGCGATCTTTCTGTCGTCAATGCGCTGCTCGCCGGCAATGTCGATATGCAGAGACTTCAGGAATATGCGGACTGGGTCGAACTGCTGTTCAAATATGCCGACAAATCGGTTCTGCTGACTGGCAACTATGATGCGCAGGTTGGCGCTTTCGCGACCGGAAAAGCGGTGTTCCTGCATCAGGGAAACTGGACCGATCCCAACATCAAGGGCGCGAATGCGACCTTTAAAATGGCCTTCGCTCCTCATGGTTCTATGAAGAAAGCGACCGATGGCATTTTTGTCGCCGCCCCTTCGTTCTATGCGATCAACAAGGAATCCAAAAATCTGGCACTCGCCAAGAAGTTCCTGGTGGATCTGGCGGGAACTCCGGAAGGCGCGCAGTACATGGTTAAAGAAGCAGGTATGATCCCCGCATTCTCTACCATCAAACTGAATCCTGACGGTCAGCTTTCCAAGTCCGTTCAGGAGTGGGCAGCAGCCGGAAAAGTGTATTCTTGGAATCAGTATTACTTCACTGGCGATTTCCGTGACAAAGTGCTGACTCCGATTTACAACCAGTTCGCGGCAGGCAAGATCACCAAAGCACAGTTTATCGATCTGATGGCAAAAGCCTTCAAGGATAACGCGAAGAAATAATTCTGCCATGCTGGGATTCCAGCAGTTTGGTGATGGCCACTTGCAGAACTACAAGGGATGCAAGTGGCCATTTTCTATGGAACAAGGAGGAGACAACATGACAAAAAAAACGGAATCCAGACTGGTATTCTGGATTTTTCTCGCCCCTGTCCTGATTGCCTTTGTCATGGTCATGATTATTCCTTTTTTTCTGGGTACCTATTACGCTTTTACCAATTGGACTTCTTCAGCGCGGGCTGACAGTACGCTTAAGTTTGTGGGACTATCTAATTTTATCAGCAGTTTCAAGGATCCTGCCTTTTTCTATTCGTTTGGAATTACCTTTCTGTATACTGTTTTGAACATGATAGCGATCAATGTTGCTGCTTTCCTCCTTGCAATGCTGGTAACCGGCCAGCTCAAATTGAAAAATGTCTATCGTGTCGGTTTTTTTGTGCCGAATCTCATCGGCGGACTGATTCTCGGGTATATCTGGCAGTTTATTTTCAACAATGCGATTCCATCGCTCGGAAAGGCAATTCCTTTCCTGAATTTTATGGCTGATCCGAATAATTTGATGCTCAGCAAGAATACGACTGCGCTCCTCGCTATGATTATTGTCGGAACCTGGCAATACGCTGGCTATATCATGATGATTTATGTTGCGGCGATCGAAAATATTCCGCAGGAATTGATAGAGGCGTCCAAAATTGATGGGGCGACACCCTGGATCCGGCTGAGAGCGATAACCTTGCCGCTCTGCGCGCAAGCCTTCACTGTCACCATGTTTCTGACGCTTGTCAATTCATTCAAGCAGTTCGATGTCAATGTATCGCTGACCAGCGGCGGTCCGTCCACGATGCTTTTCGGACAGCCGATTCTGGGCACTGAATTGCTGGCGCTCAACATTTACAACACCGCGTTTATTTCCAACAACCTTTCTATCGCTCAGGCCCGCGCGGTTGTCTTCTTCCTGGTGCTGGCGATCATTTCGCTCATCCAGGTCTATGTCAACAAGAAGAAGGAAAT
>CAZZJJ010000045.1:0-9121 GCA_964654405.1 uncultured Treponemataceae bacterium | reverse complement strand
ATTGCGCGGAGTGAAGCAAGCCCATGTTTTGAGCCCCTCAGCACCGGCGTTCCGAAAGAAAAATAGGCATTGACGTTTTTTTTCAGAATGGCTTCAGCTTCCAGAGGATTGCCGGGCCAGCAGTGGAAAATTACGGAAGGGGCTGAAGACAATTCGCGCCCATACGCAAGGAGAATATCCATTGCCTTCCGAACATGGATTACAAGAGGCAGCCTGTATCGGACAGCGAGCCCGAGCTGAAACTCAAAGGCCAGTTGCTGGCGGCCAAGGTTTTCCGGGTTTCGTACCCGCTCAGCAACCACTCCCTCAGGCGAAGCGCTGAAAAAATCGAATCCGGCTTCTCCGATAAAATCGATTTTTTGGCTGGCGCAGAGCTCCGCGAGGAAGTCTGCGGTATCTTCCCGGGGGTTTTGCGGATGAATGCCAAAGCCATGCAGGGTCGGAGGAAGCTGTCTCCGAAGTTCCTCGGTCCGCACGAATTCTTCAGGATCGTGCGAAACAGCGGCTCCCCTCCAGCTGTCATGGGGGATTCGGGCGGGAAATCCAGGATCTCTTTCCGCGAGATCTGCAAGATGGAGGTGCGCATCGGCAAGCATGCCTCCAGTTTCCCATATTGTTGGGGATTTGTGTAGGAATTTAGCAAAATTTTTATTTTTTTTTATTGACGAATATTGTGGTATCTATTATATTATGTATTACATAGTATTTTTGAAAAGGAGAGAGCTATGGAAGCAATTCTGGTAGATGTGAAGCGCGTCATGCGGTCACTTCTCGGGATGGTGCGCGCGGTTTCCGGCGCATTCCGCAATACTTCTGTCGATCTTGATGCCAATGGCCACAAGGGCAGGGCAGCAGGAAGCGCTGGCGTAACACTCGCGGATGTGTACGGAAGAAGGGGCAGGGCAGACATCTATACTTCAAAAGAGACTTTTGAACTGTATCGCAAGATGTCGTTTGACAAAAATCCGCCGCTTTGAATACCATTGGAGAATGTACCTCGCGGGGTATTGCCGTTCAGGCAAGAGCCCCGCATCGCATGGGGAAACATTCTGAAGGAAAGGCTCATGGATAACACTGATGAGCTTTTTGAGAAATGGAAAAGCCAGTTCAGAAAGGGATTTCTTGAATTATGTATTCTTGAACTCCTCGCTGAGGAAGGAAGGAGCTACGGCCTCCAGATCATGGAAAGCCTGCGGGTAGCTGGCATCGATGTATCGGAAGGCACGCTTTATCCGCTTTTAATGCGGATGACCAAGGATGGCAGTATTATTTCGAGCTGGGAAACACCGGATATTGGACACCCGAGAAAATATTACAGCATTACCACTGGCGGACAGAACCTGTTGTCGAATATGCTAGAAGAATATGAAAGGAGCGAGATTGCCCGATCCCGCCTCTCCAAAAAGGGGAAATCGATATGACAAGACAGGAATACATCCAAAGGCTCGAAGCCGGACTTTCCGGTTTTGATGCCGAGACCCGCCGGGATCTTTTGCTGGAAATTGAAGATCATATCGATACCCTTTCAGCATCGCGTCCTGAAGCAAGTGAAAGCGAAATCCTGGCTTGTCTTGAAAATCCTGAAAATCTGGCTCGATCGCTCTGCCTGGAGGCTGGAATAAAGCCGGAAGAAAGCTCGAGAACATCGACTGAAGATAAAAAAACCAAAGGGCCGCGGATAACCATTGATGGGCAGGACCTGGATGAAGTGATCAGACGGGCGCTGGATATCGCCAGAATGTTTGGCACAAAAAGAAAGACGGAAGCGCAATTCGATGTTCAATCAGCAGTTGCGGGAAAGGCTCGAAAAGTCAGCGCTGCTTTCCGTTCAGCCGATGTCCAAGTCAAGCTTTCGGTAGATGGCATCAAGGTCATGAGCGATAAAGACGGGCCAGGAATAAGCATTATCAATCATGATAATCAGCAGGTTGAAATCAGGTCCGCTTCTCCAAAGGAAGATCCCGATCTTGTGGAGCTGTGGATTCCAGCCGATGTGGATGAGCTCAAGATAGTAACATCCTCCGGGGATATCAGAATCCTCGATCGGGTTGGAGATCTTCTGCTGCAGACTGCATCTGGAAACCTCACCATCGATTGCTGCAGCGGCAATGTGACCGCAAGAACCGCGTCAGGCGATATCGAGGCGGCGCGCTGTTCTGAAAATACAATACTGGAGACAGCCAGCGGCGATATCCAGCTTGAAATCGACGAGCAGGCAAATTCAGTTAAAATCGCAACAGCGTCCGGAGATGTGAGCCTGAGGTATCCAGAGGATTTCGATGCTGTGATAACGTACACGACTGTTTCAGGCGAGATAGATCACGATTGTATGCAAACAGGAAGTCGAACCTTGAAAATCGGGCAGGGATTTGTCCCGATAAAAATCCAGACAGTTTCAGGAGACATGAAAATCCGCAGAGCATGAGCTGTGCTGCAAATCGGTCGGCCGCCTATGGAAAAAGCCACCTAATTCGGTTTACCTTGCGGAATTATGCAATTTATTCCCCCGCAAATGAATTTTCAGGTGTAAAATTGGACGATGCGAGCAGGTGAGTGCTATATCTGCGTCGAATAACACTCCCATCTGCTCGCTTGAGAAAGCCTTGCGGGAGGTTCCATGCAGTTTCCGTTAAATCTCAAAAACCGGAATGTCAAAGACTGGCTCGAAAAGATGGTTGCTTTGTGCAAACCAGATTTTGTCTACTGGTGCGATGGCAGTGAGGAAGAGTATGCCACGATATGCCAGGCTCTGGTCAAATCAGGCACCTTTCTTCCCCTTAATCCTGAAAAGCGGCCTAATTCCTTTCTCGCCCGTTCCGATCCGAGCGATGTAGCACGGGTTGAAGACAGAACCTTCATTTGCAGCAAAAATAAAGTCGATGCCGGACCCACCAACAACTGGATGGATCCGAAAGAAATGAAGGCAAAACTCAGGTGCCTCTTTGACGGATGCATGCGGGGCAGGACAATGTATGTCATCCCCTTCTCCATGGGACCGATCGGTTCTCCGATGTCGCATATCGGTATTGAAATAACCGATTCAGCATATGTCGTCGCCAACATGAAAATCATGACGAGAATGGGCTCAGCTGTTCTCGATGCCCTTGGGGAGAACGGCGAATTTGTTCCATGCGCCCATTCAGTCGGTATGCCGCTTGAACCTAGCCAGACCGATGTTCCCTGGCCATGCAATAAGGAAGAAAAATATATCGTTCATTTTCCTGAAGAGCGCGCAATCTGGTCATTTGGGTCAGGGTATGGCGGCAATGCTCTGCTCGGCAAGAAATGCTTTGCCCTCAGAATAGCGTCGGTTATCGCACGGGATCAGGGATGGCTTGCCGAACATATGCTTATTCTGGGTGTCGAATCACCGGAACACGAAAAAACCTATGTCGCGGCAGCTTTCCCCAGTGCATGCGGAAAAACCAACTTTGCCATGCTCATCCCTCCCGAGGAATTTAAAGGTTGGAAGGTTACCACGATCGGTGATGATATCGCGTGGATTCGTCCGGCCAAGGATGGGCAGGTTCGGGCAATCAACCCCGAAATGGGATTTTTCGGTGTAGCGCCGGGTACTTCGGCGAAGTCTAATCCGAATGCCTTGGCGAGCATTCGGGCGAACACCATTTTCACCAATACCGCGCTGACCCCCGATGGAGATGTTTGGTGGGAGGGAATGACAGAAGAGCCGCCTGAAGGTCTTATCGATTGGCGCGGAAATCCTTGGGATCCAGCTTCAGGCAAACCCGCAGCCCATCCGAATGCGCGGTTTACCGCTCCATTGACCCAATGCCCCTCACTGGATCCTGAATGGAACAACCCTTTGGGTGTCCCTATCAAGGCCTTTATTTTCGGCGGCAGACGAAGCACTGTTTACCCGCTGGTCTATCAGTCCTTCAACTGGGCCTATGGTGTGTATCTCGCGGCGACATTAGGTTCAGAAACCACCGCGGCCGCGGCAGGCGAAGTTGGAAAAGTGCGGCGCGACCCCTTCGCGATGCTGCCGTTCTGCGGATACAATATGGCAGCGTATTTCAATTATTGGCTGCGTTTCGGGCGCAACATCCGCAACCCCCCGAGAATCTTCTCCGTCAACTGGTTCAGAAAGGACGCGAACGGTAAATTCCTCTGGCCGGGATTCAGCCAGAACATCAGGGTTCTCAAATGGATTGTAGATCGAGCCAATAATCACGGGAAGGCGGTTGAAAGTCCTATCGGTTGGATGCCTCGCTATGAGGATATGTGCTGGGATGGGCTCGATTATCCAAAAGAAAAATTCAGCGAGCTCATGGCGGTGGATCGCCAGCTCTGGATGAATGAAATTCTCTCACACGATGAGCTGTTCATGAAGCTGTACGACCGTCTCCCAAAAGAGATGATTTTTATAAAGGAGCTGATGCTTTCAAGTCTCTGGAGGTCGCCTGAGCATTGGGAGTTCCTGCAGTGCGATTTTGAGCCTACCGAAGATTGATTAGTGTCACGAAGATTGTATATTGGGAAAAGAGGCCTGATAGGCGAATTGCCGTATCAGGCCTTCATGTTTTATAAGGCTGGAACTATTCTCAGATATATCCAAGCTCGCGGGCTTTTGCCAGCAAACCTTCTCTGAACTCCGGGCTTGCAATGTTCACCAGCTCTTTTACCCGTTCCCTGACTGTCTTGCCCCGCAGTCTTGCTATGCCATGCTCCGTCACGACATGATCCACAAAGCTTCGGTGCAGGGTTACTGCGGTTCCCTCAGGCAGAACCGGAACAATGGTTGAAACTGTTCCGTTTTTTGCCGTGGAATAGCAGGCGATAATGCTCTTGCCCTTGCCGTCTTTGCCGGCAACCGCTCCCTGTGCCGTGTCCGATTGGCCGCCGGTTCCGGAATACTGTACTGTTCCCAGACTCTCGCTCGCTACCTGCCCGGTCAGGTCGACCATGAGACAGGTGTTGATGGAAACCATTTTGGAATTCTCGGCGATTACGGCTGGATCATTGACCCATTTCCCCCGCTGGAATTCCACAGCCACATTGTCATCCAGCCAGTCGTAGAGTTTTCGTGAACCCATGGCGAAGGTTGCGACGAACTTGCCCTTTTTCAGCGTTTTCATCCGATTGGTGATGACGCCCATTTCATACAGCTCCATCATAGAATCCACAAACATCTCGGTATGAACGCCCAGCTCTTTTTTCTCGCGAAGCGCCAGCGCCGCAGCGTTGGGAATCCCGCCGATTCCAAGCTGGATTGTCGAGCCGTCTTCAACCAGGTCGGCGATATGTTGGCCGATAGCCAGGTCGGTTGCGTTGGGCTGGGGGGCAGGCAGCTCCGGAACCTCCTGCTCGTTGTCTATAAAAAAATCCACTTCTGAAATATGAAGCTGGGTGTCTCCCAGTGTTCTCGGCAGGCGCGGGTTGACTTCCAGAGTGACAAGCCTGGCTGCTTCCAGGATGTCCTTTTCATAGGTGATGCCGAGTGAAAGTGAAACGAAGCCATGTTTGTCTGGCGGCGTGCAGGTGCCGTAAAAAATGTCCGGCTGATGCGCGTGAATTCGATCCGAAGCCGAGCGATGGAGCATGTTCGGAACAAAGGTTACCGTACCTGTTCCCGCTTTGATGGCTGCCCGGGAGCCGGGAGCGTGAAACCAGCTTGCCAGCTCAAAATGCCCTCTCATTTCGGGCTTCATATAGAAATCATACGGCTTGAGGGTTAGACAGGAAAAAACCCGCACATCCTTAACACGGTCAGCTACGGTGTGAAACTGCGACATGCAACCTTGCGGCTCCGAGGCGCACATCGCGACAATGACATCCTGATTGCTTTCAATTTTATTGACCGCTTCCGGAATACTGATAAATTTGCTTTTATACAGATCGAGCCAATTCATATTTAATCCTCCTGCTTTTCCCTGCTACTTTACATTCTGATCAGCACTGCACCGACAGCGAGACCCGCTCCCGACGCGACAAGGACTACCAGATCTCCTTTTTTTACCGTGCCCTTCTGCAAAGCTGTGTGCAGAGCCATCGGTACGCAACCTGAGCCGGTATAGCCATACTCATCCATGATTGTCGTTGTCTTTTCCATCGGTTCGCCGAGCAGGGACATGACTTCGGCAATGACTGACTGATTGATCTGCGTAAAGATGAAGTGGGAAACAGCTTTTTGCTCAACACCGGCTTTTTCAAGAAGTCGCCGCACCAGCGGAGGCCAGAGCTTGATGTTGCGATCACCGGGAAGGCGCTGCAGCAATTCAAGGCCATAGGTTCCAGCGTCCAACAGCTCTTTGGTCACCGGTCTTCGGGTTCCGCCGGCATACACGCCCACATAGTTCCACTGCGTTCCGTCGGCTCTGAAAGCGCTTTCAATGAAACCCGGCTCTTGGCCCGCAACACGCTCAAGGACAACCGCTCCGGCGCCGTCGGCGAAAATGGACCAGCCGAAGGGGTCGTTGGGGCGGACAAAGGCAGGCATATTGTAGACTCCCACAACAACCGCATAGCGCATGGATGCATCCGAAAGCATGGTTCTTGAGCAAATATCCAGGGCTGTCACAAAGCTTGCGCATGAAGCGCCGACATCGAAAGCCCGGGACTCTCGTTCGGCGCCTTGCAGCCGGCCCTGCAGAAGAATTGCGGTTGCCGGTGAAATATATTCCGGTGTATCGGTGGCGACGATAAACATTCCGACATCGTTCGCATCGATCTGCGCATTTGCGAGCGCCTGCCGGGCCGCCTTTTCCGCGAAATCCGCGGTTGTTTCGTCGAGTCCGGAAAGCCGGGCAATATGCCTGCGCTTAATGCCGAGCTTTTCTTCATGTTTAGCGCTGTCAAATTCGATGCCGGTCAAAGCCTTCAGCTTTTCATTGCTGATTGCGGGGCCTGGCGCGTAAAGCCCTGTTCCCGCAATCCGTACTGAAGCCATATATTCAACCTCCTTTCCTTCGATTCACATTTCTTTGTGCAACAGCACGTTTATAGTTCGAATTTTCCGGAAAAACCTGTCTGGTAATAGCTGCCCAGCTGGAGAATGACATTCCGGGCGTTCGCGGGTGATTCATCAAAAATTACCTCAATGCCGAGATAGTGGGCGACTCCCAGCAGAAATTCGATGCTGGTCGGATCAAGCGCGGCAATCCCTGGATCCTGATGTTTGCGATAGCCTTCCGCGAAAGCGTCATAATATATTTTAACTTCTGCGGGAAGGACGAATTCAGCTTCCCTGACAATGCCGTAGCAGGTGCGGTCGATGGACAGATAGACAATAAAAAGCCACAACCCCCGCAGTTCGCGTTCCAGGCTGTTGAGCCCCGGCGGCAGATTGATGGTAATGAAATGCCGGACTTCCCTCCCGACGCGATGGATAAGCTCGGAATAAAAGGATTCTTTGCTGTCAAAATAGGTATAGAAAGCGCCGGTTGAGAGCCCCGCCTTGTCCGTTATTTCATGAATATTCGTGTCGAAATATCCTTTTTCGCCGAACAGCGTTTTACCTTCTATCAGAAGCCTTTCCCTGCCGTCGGGCATGATCTGCAGGGGCAGGGGAGTGATGGATGTGGAAAATACCTTTTTTTCATCAATCGGCAAACCATGAAAAATACCATTTTTCAGAATCGCGAGCAGACGTTTTTGCTCAACTGGAATCTGATGAAAGGCTGCGCGAATAGACGCAAATCGAAGCCCGCCAAGCCCGAAAAGATAATCCGCAATATCAGGTTCGGCTTTGAAGATGAAGAACAGGGCACGTTCATAAACCGTTTTCAGCCGCTTTTCATACTCGAAATAGCGGTACTGTCCCTCTCTGAACACTTTGACGAGGGCGGTATTTTCCTGAGAGAAGCTATAGATGATGTCAATGAAGCTTGTTAGGCGCTCAAGCGCAGACTCCCCCGCAACCTGAGCTACAGCGCTGCTGATCTTGGCTATCACCAGGTCAAGGATTTCTTTAAAAATCGCCTCTTTGTCTTTGAAGTATTTATAGAAGAGACCGTTTGAAAGGCCAGCGTTTCTGCATATTTCGGCCACAGATACGGTTCCGAACCACTTCCTTGAAAACAAGTCAATCGAGGAGAGAATGAGACGTTCTTTGCTGGAGCTGTTTTCCATACTGAACCTCGCTTGACATGCGCGGACGGGTAAATAGTATGAATGAGAACCGATTCACCCGTCAATTAAAATCAGTATATGGTATGATTTTAAATCGCGCAAGGAATAATTTAAAAAATTCTTGGAAAATGAGGGCTTTTGCAAAAATTGGATTCAGTTTATAGATAAATATAATAATTATAATTAATATATAGATTTATATTTGATTTGCGGTGAATTTCAACAAGAAAATGTATTTTTGTTCGATTTTTTCTCTTGACGGATTTCGAAATGTGGTGTCTATACTAGTGAGAGGTGATTCAATACTTTTGGAGGCCGGCATGCATGTCGGAATTGCGGGGATAGGGATTTACATACCGCCACAGCGGATGACAGCGGGAGATCTGGCTGTCATGACCGGTGTTCCCGAAGACATTATCGCTCAGAAGTTCGGCGTAAAATCGAAGCCGGTAGCGGGGCCTGAGGACAGCACCGCTGACATGGGATACAAGGCTGCGCTCAAGGCGGTTGAAGAAGCGAAAATCCAGGCAGAGGATATTGACCTGGTAATCTGGTGCGGAGCTCAGCACAAGGATTATCCCTGCTGGCTCGCGGGGCTGAACGTCGCCAACAGGCTCGGCGCCGTAAAAGCTTGGAGCTTTGACATGGAAGCCATGTGCGGTTCCATGATGGCTGCGCTGGATCTGGCCAAGTCGCTCATGCTGACGCGAGACGACCTCGAGACGGTTCTTCTCGTTTCAGGGTATCGAAATAATGACCTCATCGACCTCACTAATCCGCAGACTCGCTTTATGATGGATATTGGTTCGGGCGGTTCCGCCTGTGTTCTTAGAAAGAATCTGGGCAAGAATGTGGTACTGGCATCGGCATTCCGCGGCGATGGCTCCTTGTCTGAAATGTGCGTGGTTCCGGTGCTGGGGTCAAAAAAATGGCCGCCTTCGGCCGAAGATGCAACGCACCCCTATTTCGTTGTGCCGGATGAAGAAGCATTCAAGAAAAAGCTTGGCGAAGTAACCATGCCCAATTTCTATGC
>CAZZJJ010000044.1:0-9418 GCA_964654405.1 uncultured Treponemataceae bacterium | reverse complement strand
TGCATAACCATGATTACGGAGCTGTCTGTGAGGATGGCCAGCTTTTCCTCCTCGATGCCGGAGCCGAATCTCAAAACGGCTATGCCGGCGATTTGACGACAACCTTTCCGGTCGGTCGGCAGTTTACAGCCAGGCAGAAGGAAATCTATACGATTTTGCTTGCCATGATGGAAGCCTCTATCAAAAAAACCGGACCGGGCGTACGATTTTTGGATGTGCATCTCGCGGCTGCACAGGCGCTCGCCCAAGGTTTGGTGGACCTGGGGCTCTATGAAGGCGAACCTGATGAAATTGTCGCACTCGGAGCCCATGCCTTGCTATTCCCTCATGGCGTCGGGCACATGATCGGGCTTGATGTTCACGATATGGAAAATCTTGGAGAAGATCTGGTTGGCTATGACGGCCAGCCAAGGAGCAGCCAATTCGGACTCCGCTCACTTCGGCTCGCGAAAACCCTCAAGCCGGGCATGGCCCATACCATTGAACCAGGGATCTATTTTATTCCCGGGCTTTTTGAATTATGGAGAAGCGAAAAAAAATTCAAGCATTTGATTCGCTATGACAGACTGGCAGCCTGGATAGGCGCGGGCGGCATGCGCATTGAAGAGGATTGGCTGGTTACGGATACAGGAGCCCGCAGGCTGGGGCCGCTCCTTGATAAAGGCATCGGGGCAATTGAAGCTCAAAGGAGGGTGATGCATTGAAAACCGTCTATCGGGCAATGTTCCAGGATGACGCGCTTGTTCTAGCGAGCATGTTGAAGTCCGCGGGGATTGAAGCTGAAGTTTTCGCTGACAGGATGCTGGATGTCAATCCGCTTTTTTCGACAGACATTAATGGCATTTCGATTGTCGTGCCGGACGAGCAGGAGCAGGATGCGATGGCTATTGTTAACGATTATAAGAAAAACACATCATTTTCCGGTATGAAAGCCTAGCAGAATCGATTTGTCTGCTTTAGTAGACAATCAGCTGGATTTGTGATACGAATAGGTCAATATCATGAAACGTGCATTGTCAAAAATGGCTTTCTTCCTGATTATCCTCTTCGGGCTTTCTTTTCTGGTACTTGTGCCCATACGGCATAAAGAGCAGGAACTTAAGCTCGATTCCATCCGAACCGCCATGTCCTCGGTCATTTCCATGCAGGCAACGGCACTTGAGGATGGTTATTTTTCATGGAGCGAACTGCAGAATCTTATCAAAGGTCGCCAGATGGCAGCTGCCGTTCAGCTGCTGAAACCTATCTATGAAGCCTATCCCTTTGTTCAGAATATCACTGTCCAGCCGGGGGTGCCTCCTTCAGAATCTTTTGAAATTGAAGGTCTGAATCAATCAATATATCTTGCCTACTCAATCAAAGATGATTTTGGCTATGAAGCCTTGCCGGGTTGGAAGGCAGTTGTCATCCTGGACGCGCAGAAGATTATCAATGCAATCCATCCTGCTGGGGATCTTGTCATAGACCCGCTGCATGGTACAGTGCTTGTTTATGGCATCCGGGTCCGGTTCAGCACCCCCCTGTTTTCTCTCATAGATTACCTTGTTGCTGCTTTCGCGTCGATTGCTCTCGGGTATCCGCTCTGGATGTACTTGAAAAAGCGGACAGTGTACTTTTACGAAACCAAAGGGCTTGAGTCCATAATTTTTTTATTCGAGCAGACTGAAAAATCATCGGCAAACCATTCACGCCGGGTAGCCGCGCTGGCCCTCTTCATTGGAAAGAAGCTGGGTTTCCGGGGGGCAAAACTTCGGAATCTCTATACAGCCGCGCTGTTGCATGATATCGGCAAAATCAGCATTCCCTCTGACATTCTTACGAAAAACGGCCCGTTGACGATCGAAGAAATCCAATACATCAAAACCCATCCACTGATTTCATCCCGAATTTTGAAAAATTTCAAAGAGCTTTCCCATCTGGAAAAGACCGTACTGTATCATCATGAACGAATGGATGGTTCAGGGTATCCAGAGGGCTTGAAAGGTAACGAAATACCCCTGGATTCCAGAATCATCGCGGTTCTGGATGTCTTTGAGGCTCTCATCGGAGACAGACCGTATCGTGAACCTGTTGATGTGCTTTCAGCTTTTGAAACACTTCGCTCCATGTCTCTTGATCAGGAAATTGTAGAAGTGCTTGCGCGTCATTATCATGAATTTACCAATTTCCAGAGTCCGAAATGGGCAGTCGCCTACGATCCCATCAGCGTCGTCTGATAACGCTTCAGGCCATCAGGTGATTCGGCGAAATTGTTTATAACTGACGTTTTGTGCCAAGCGGAGCACCAACCCGCAATTTTTCTCCTGTATCGCTCCTGTATGGGTTTTTCCTGTTTTTCATGATCTGACGATATGCGGCACAGGAGGCATAATATACGTCGGGTCCCTTGAAAGTGGAAAATTCATCACAGCGGAACAATTCAAGAAGGTCAGGGAACCGTTTGTCGAAGACAATCGAACGTACCGAAGCAAGAGGCAGTCTGGGCAAGGCCGCGACCATCATGTGCCATCTGATCATGAACCTGACATCCTCAATGAGCTTTTCCTCAAAATGCAGCGATCTCAGAAATCGCTCCGCAAGATCGGCCCCGATTTCGGCATGCCGATCGAATTTTCGTCCTTCATTTTGCGTTGAAAGCGGTTTACCGATATCATGCAGAAGAATAGCCAGCGAAATTGCCCGGTCAAAGGTTTTACGTTGGCTTAAGGCCTCCATGGTATGGGACCAACCGCCTCCTTCCGGATGACAATCCTTGGCATGATCCACATCAGTTAGCGCTGCGAGAAGTGGCCAGAATTTTTTAACAAAGCCCGAGCGCTCCAGAAAATCCAGCGCCTGACTTGCGTATTTGCCTTGTAAAATCAATTCAAGGAGGTCCTTCTGGAAAACTTCGGGCACTGAGACAGGCAGGTTCGTTTTTCCCATCTTGCAGGTTGCAAGCCCTTGGCTTGCCGGCTTATTGCCCGCCGCCTGATCTTCCCGGCAGGGAAAGCGCGAAAGCAGGATCGCCGTTTCAAAAAGCGCGTTTTCAGAATCAGCCGGAGATAAAATGAGTTCATCCTGTTTTACATTCTGATACATTGATGCAGGATCAAGAAAATGACCGGTTCTAGGATTCCAACGGAATTCCATGAACGGTGAAGCATGTTTTTCAGCCTGCCCTTGGTCCTCAATGCATTTGATACGCGCTTCAAAACCGATGCTTGCCCTGCCAATCATGGCATCAGCATAGGGCAGGCCCGGATATTCGACTGAATCGAAAAGACGGGCAACATCCACAAGGCTGCCATGCACCGCAAAGAAACGGATTGGTTCCTGCGGCTTGAGGCCTTTGTATCGATCAACTGCGGACACTCCGTATTCGAAGTATGGCAGGGATGAGGCATTCATGAGCGCATAGAAATCGGTCATCAGATTCAAGATAGCTTTTTCAGTGAAAAAGGGCAATGAGAATGTCTGGCTGAGGGCTTGCATCCTGTTTACCAGCCGGTCGATAATGCCGGAAATCAGGAGGAGCCTGTGCTGAACAATGACAGCAAAGCATTTGAGGCCGTACTTTTCGATATGGATGGGGTTCTAGTCGATTCTGAGGAACTGATCGCGTTGGCGGCTCAGATGATGTTCAAAGCAAAATATTCGATAGAAATGCCTCGAGATGCGTTTTTACCCTATGTCGGTGCCGGCGAGGATCGTTATCTCGGCGGGCCGGCCGCTGAGCGGGGAATCGAAATTGATGTGCCGTCAGCCAAGGCACTAACCTATGAATATTACGGACAGCTGGCCTCAACCCATATCAGGGTTTTGGCAGGCGCCCGGGAATATCTTTCGGCATGCAAGGAATCCGGGATGAAAATCGCGCTGGCTTCGGCGGCTGACAAAACCAAGGTGCTGATCAACCTGAAGGTGCTGGGTGTGGAAGAAGGCTTCTTTGACGCTTTTGTGACGGGTTCTGAAGTGGAGCACAAGAAGCCGAGCCCTGATATCTATCTTCTTGCGGCGCGGAAAACTGGTGTTCAAGTTGAACGATGTCTTGTCGTGGAAGATGCTGTCAATGGAATTATCGCTGGTATACGTGCAGGCTGCCGCTGTCTGGGGATAACATCCAGTTTTTCTGAATCCGAATTGAAAGCGGCAGGCGCGCTGTGGTGTGCGAAGGACCTCGCGAGTGCTCCAAAACCCTGGGAGCTTACAACTTCGATAGCTCTTTAAGCCGGGCCAGAAAATCGCTTTTCTGGTCAACCGCAAAATGCACCTGCATCGTTTCATCGCCTTTGGTGTAGATAAGGCTGAATGAAATGAAGGGACTTCCAAATAGAATATCGAGGATAGTTTTCTTGGGGGGCTTTATTTCCAGCATTGCGGTATAGGGGATTATCATATCTTCTTCTTGTTGCCGCGGGACGACGGGCGCTGAGGCTTTGAAAATCGAGGCGAACCAGTTTTCGCCAGGTGTTTTTCTGAATCTGAACGATGTCGGCGAGAGAACCATCAAGCCCCAGTCTCCCCGGTCTTTCGGGGCTGAGAACATCTGCCCCATGGTCCGGCAGAGGACAGGTTCGCCGGTCTGGCGTTCGAAATCTGCCCAAAAGGCTTCTATGCTGGTGTCTGTCATTATTTCCTTCCATTTATACTATAACATAGTTTGCAGGGCTTTCCAACCTTGGCCCCTGATTGCAAAAGAACTTTCGGAGTGCTAGGGTTCAGAGCCATGAGCAAATCCTTGAGTCTTCTGGCGGGAACCGGCTATGCTGCGATTTTCGGCTTTTCATTTCTCGTTACCAAAGGTGCGCTGGCTGTACTGGACCCGATGGAGCTCATCTTTGTCCGCTTTCTTGTCGCTGCGATTTTGATGACGATTCTGGCGGCAACCGGCATTATCAAAATTCGATATAGTGGCAAAAAAATCGGCATCCTCGCGGGCATGGTGCTGTTCCAGCCGGTGCTCTATTTTATTTTTGAAACATACGGCGTCAGGGAATCCGCCACCAGCACTGCCGGCATCATTCTGGGAGCCTTGCCTGCCATTGTTGCCTTGCTGGGCCTTGTCTTTCTGAAGGAAAGAATCACGAAAATTCAGAGCCTTGGATTGGGGCTTTCGGTGCTTGGTGTGGTTATCGTGGTGGCTCTCGGGGCGCAGTCGCAGACTGGTGCGGAGGGTACGCTACGCGGGGCGATTCTGCTGATCGGCTCCATGCTGAGCGCTGCGTTCTTCAATATTTTTTCCCGAAAAGCATCGCGGACATTTACCGATTATGAAAGAACCTTTGCCATGATGTGGTCGGGTGCGCTGGCATTCGGCATCATTGTGCTGGTTCGGTATATGGCCAATGGGGGCTCCTTGCCGCCTCCCAGTGCGGGAGCTCAGAATCTTGTTCTGTCGAGTCTGCCCGCAAGATCATTGAGCGTCTGGTTTGCCATCTTCTATCTTGGCGTGCTTTCTTCGGTCATAGCCTTTTTCCTGATTAATTTTTCTTTAACACGGCTGAAGGCTTCGCAATCAGCGGTGTTTGCCAATCTGATCACGGTCATTACAGTTGTTGCAGGGGTTGCCGTCCGGGGGGAAAAATTCGATATTGTACAAGGGGTAGGCGCGGTGGTTATCATTTTGGGCATTTTCCTTGCCAATTCGGGGAAAAACGAAAGGAAAAGCGCTGATTGAGCAATCGTCACGGTCAAAGCCTGAGGAGAAACCAGCATGAAGAACCGGATTTTTTTCGATATTCATTGCCATGCCCATACTCTAGCGCACCCTTCATTTCTGGCCCTCATTCAGACCATCCGCAACCGGCGGCTTGAAGCGGTATACAGCCAGCTGACGGCTCCTGAGTATCTGGTTTCATCCTTTTTTCATCGAGGCGGTGAAAAGCTCAGAAACATGCTCTCGGTCATGGAAAATGAGCCTGGGGATATTTTCATGATGATGGAGGATGATCTTGCGGGCTTGTATCTGCCGGATTTTGGACGGGAAAAAGCCCGCGCGGCAAGCAAGGACAGGCTCCTCCCGCTGATCAGTCAGAACAAACTCAAACTGGGCGGAAAAACCTACGACCGGCTCGCCATCTGCCCCTTGCTCATGGACTTCAACACCAGCGGCGAATATAAGCCCGACACCTACTATAATCGGTATCCACGGAAATCCATGAAAGCCCAGATTGTGGATGTGCTGATGGGAATTAGGGAATACCGGAAACAGCGCCCCGACGGCTTGCTCGAAGTGTACCCGTTTTTAGGCGTCAATCCGAACCGCTATTCCCTGCCTGAGCTGGAGCGCTTTCTGGCTGAATGGTTTCCCAAACCCATGCTGAAAGCTCCAGCTGAGCCTGAGGCTCAGACAATGACGAATCCCGGATTGCGGCAGTCGGTGTGCATGACCCAGCGGCGGAGCCAATTTGCGGACATGATTGATTTTCAATCCGAAGGCAATTTTGGGCAAGATAATTATTTTGCGGGCATCAAGCTGTACCCGCCGCTCGGTTTCGACCCCTGGCCTTCCGAGCCTTCCGAACGGGAAAAAGCCGAAGCTTTGTATCAGTTTTGCGAAACAAACCAGATACCCATCACGACCCATTGCGATGACGGCGGTTTTCGCGTCATTCAGCTCGAAAAAGCCTGGACATACACCGCTCCAGAGCGATATACGGAAGTCTTGCTGCGTTTTCCAAATCTGCGAATCAATTTTGCGCATTTTGGCTACCTGCATAACCAGATCAAGCGAATCAATGATCAGTATGAGTGGCGGAATCGAATTCTGAAATTCATGCTGGAATATCCGAACGTGTACAGCGATTTTTCTTTCGATGGGGTGTATCCCCAATTCTATCAGGAACTTCTCGAGATGCTCGCCAATCTATCTGAGAGCGATCGGAAGGTTGTCGAACAGCGGGTCATGTTCGGCTCGGATTTTATGGTCAATCTGCTGAAAGTCAACTCCTATCTCGAATATTTTACGATATTCGAAGAAAGTCCGCTCGATTCTGCATTGAAGCACAAATTCGGTTCGGAAAATCCGGCGAGGTTCCTTTTTGGCGTGTGACAATAGCATTTGGTGCGGGAAGTGATTTGCATCGCAATCGCCGTTTAATAACCTTTTTCCCGGAGCCATGCGTCAAAAATCGACAAGGAGACAGGCACGGAACGCCTTCCCAGCCCGATTCTGAAAAAAGCCTTGTCAAAGGCATAGTGAACGCCGGGAAGCAGTAAGACGCCTATTTCAGCGAGCAGTACCCGGGCAAAAAGCTCCGCGTCCTGTTCCGCCAATGCATCAGACAGGTCGGCTGATATTGCCGCAGAGTTGCCAGACGGGATCCCAGTCTTTTTCAATTCCGCTTTGAGCGAAGGAAAGGCGATCGAGCCGGCCTTGGGCGGAATCCATGAGAAAAGTTCTTCGTGGGCCTTGAAAAATTGGCTGAACAGCACCCGGTTTTCCGCACAGATGGCTCGGTTTCTGCCAACGATTGTTGCTGTGTTCCCGACTGCCAGCAAGGCCAGCTGTTCGGAGGGCGCGGAGGCGCAAATCGAATTGTAGTCCTTGATTGCAGCGACTTTATCCAGAATGTCTCGCCGTTTTGTCGCAAGCCAGCCGATTCTCAGCCCGGCAAGTCCCCATGCCTTTGAAAGCACGGAGAGCGATATGCCATTTTCATAAGCTTCGCAGACTGCCGGAAGCCTGTCTTTCTCGTTGTACTCCAGCAGGCGGTACACCTCATCCATGAAAAGAATCGCGCCATGGTGTCTGCAGACTTGTATGATAGAGTCGAATTCTTCTGTGCTTATCAAAGCGCCGGTGGGATTGTGGGGCATGTTGAGAACGACCAGGGGTGCGGGGCTGTCCTGTCCGCGCCGCGCTGAGTCAAGAAGCCCGTCCAGCGCATCAATATCAAGTCGCCATGCCTCGCCTTCGCATCGTATCTGCCAGGGAATGACCTTCGCTCCCAGACCGGCTGGGATTTCCATCAATGACTGATAGCATGGTGTATTGACGATGACGAGAGAATCCTTGCCGACCATAGCCAGGAATACATTGAGGATTGCCTCTTCAGCACCGGAGTGGACTAGCACTTCTTCCATGTCCAAATCCCGATACAGAGCGGCGATTGCCGCTCTGAGAGCTGGTGCCCCTCTGGATTCCGTATAGCCCAGCCAGGTTTTTCCAAGACTGGCATAAGAATTTCCCTTCGCCGTTACTGGCACCGCCATTGCCAGCGCAGCCGCTGACTCGGGCTCGGCTGCGGGCCCGGACATAGATCCGGCTGGAGCTCCGATCGTGAGCAACTCATCGATCGTCATGCTCTCGCAATCGCTGGTGCAAAGCAGGTGCCTCGCGGAAAATTCGTGTTGGGCAAAGTACCGTTCGAGACGAAATGGCTGAAACATGTCAGTCTCCTTGTCTGGATGGATATCTAGATTCGGCAAGTATCTGGCGGACAATCCAGCTTGCCATGATGTGTCCCGCAGTCTGGGGGACAAAAGGGCTGGAGCCCTGCGTCAGGCGTTTCCGGCCACGGGGCGCTGAAGAGCCGGCTTGTTGATCTGGGTTGGATTCCGCTGTCTGTGTTTCTTCCTCCGCTGATACCTCCGGCGCGATTGGCTTTGCAGGCACTTCATCGGACCAGACGACCGGAAAATTCTCCCCTATATTGAGATGCTTCAAACGGGTCCGCACACTCCGAGCGAGCGGACAGCCGCGGGTATCCTGGATTTTCCCCAGCTTCAGCTTTTCAGGCGCAAGTCTCCCGGCAGTCCCCATGCTGGCGATAAATCGGTGCTTGCCCCGGACCAGCGCGGCTATCAGCTGAACTTTCGCATTGAGAGAATCTACGCAATCCGCGTGGAAATCGCTTTCAGTATCGACGATGGAGGCAGCGGTTTCGCCGCTGAAGAAAATACGGCGAGCAATGATTTTGATTGCAGGGTTTACATCGTGGGCAAACTGCTCGAACGCTTCTATTTTTGTTTTGCCTACCGTACTCAGATAGCCGAAATAGAGCCGGTTCAGATTGCTTTCTTCGACCCGGTCAAAATCGATAACATAAAGCGTCCCGATGCCTGAGCGTACCAGATCCATCGCGCAGACAGCGCCGACTCCGCCAAGTCCATACACCGCGACACGTGCGTTTTTCAGCTTTTCAAGTCCGTTTGAACCGGTAATGATTGCCAGTCGTTCATTGAATGCCATACTAAATTCCTGTTCGATACGCAATTTGAAAATTGTCATACAGCAGAGTGCAGGCTGCTGTTTCTGCCAAATCCAGCTGCCGTGCGATCGCTATGGTCACATCTTCGATATTTTCCCAGCTGGTATAGATTGCATGATGCGGCGGCTGCCATGGTGCGTCGGTTTCCGCAAGGATGCGCTCGCGCGGTATTGCGCGGAGTGAAGCAAGCCCATGTTTTGAGCCCCTCAGCACCGGCGTTCCGA
>CAZZJJ010000043.1:0-9474 GCA_964654405.1 uncultured Treponemataceae bacterium | reverse complement strand
GAAATTCCCGAGCAATCAAAAACCTTCAGATAGTCTTTTTTCCGTTCCGCTGCTTCCTCATCGGTGATGGGGAAATTCCACATATCGGAAAGTTCATAGTGGTCGAGCAGAATGCCAGTCTCGCGATACAGGGAGAGATCCGCGAAACTCAGATTGAAAAAGCCGTGCGCCCGGTAGCCGATAATGCCGATATGCGAATTTTTCAAGACCGCCAGCACGCGGAGGGCATCGACCCAGTCCGTGTCGACATCAGGACGGACGACAGCTCTGAAGTTCCTGATTCCAGCCTTATAGAGATTGGAAGCGTTCAGGTTGACCCCGCAGACTGAATTGAGCCTGATCTTGCCGCCATTATAAGGAAGCTCAGGCAGTCCCCATAAAAGAATCGGCGCCTTGACACTCTTGGCGATTTCGAGCGCCAGATGTCCCAGATGGAAGGTGCCGGAAATAATCATGACGCCATCCACCTCGGCGCGTGCAAGCTCCGACGCTGCCGCTTTCGCCTCGTCAACTTCAAATACAAGGTTTTCCGGCGCTGTCAGCGTGACATTCGGCAAAGCCGCAAGCTGGCTCCGGATATCTGCCCATAATTCTTTGGCCGCATTAAAATCGAATGTCGTTCTGGAAAGACAGACGGCTCCCAGTCGAATATGCTGTTTCATGGTTCATCCTTTAATGTGAACTGCCCAGAGTCAGGCAATATTCACATTTATTTATTTTCAGAGAGTAAGTAAATCACCAAATGCAAATTCCGTCAATCAGGAAACTTGCATGAAATTGCTAAATTTTGAATATTTTTTTATCGATATTGCTTGACCTTTTTTTTCACTTCCGATATATTCAGCTTGCCTGCCGATGAAACGGCATTCGTGCTCAAGTAATCGGATTTTCCGGCTCCCGGGTTGTGCCTCCTTCTCCGGGAGCCATTTTTTTTCAGTGTGTTCTTCTATAAGATAACAAAAGCTCGAAAAAATCATTGCGGGATTGCCAAAACAACTATATAATCAAAGTAACTCATATCATGTTTCATGTCATGAGACTGAAAAATTCCGCCTAGACGCGGTGTTTTCAGCTTTTGGCACACAAAACCAGGAGGCTTTGAATGAAGAAACTGCTCGTTATCGCACTGTGTTTGCTGGCTGTAACCGGCGCCTTTGCCCAGCAGAGGTTTATTTCGATAGGAACCGGCGGAACAGCCGGAACCTATTACCCGCTCGGCGGAGCGATGGCGGAAATCTGGAATAAGAATATCGCCAAGATGAACGCAACTGCCCAGTCTACCGGAGCTTCCATTGCAAACGTAAACCTGCTGAGAGACGGCAAGGTCGATGTCATCATTCTCCAGAATGACGTTGCCTTTTACGCTCTCCATGGTGTAGAGCTGCTTCAGGACAAGGCATACAAGGACATCCGCGGCATGGCATGTCTCTACAACGAGACTGTCCAGCTTGTCGCGCTGGAATCCTCCGGCATCAAGTCTGTTTACGATCTCAAGGGCAAGAAGGTTTCAGTCGGCGCTGCTGGTTCCGGCGTTGAAGCCAATGCACGCCAGATTCTGGAAGCCGCAGGTCTGACCTACAATGACATCAAAGTTCAGTATCTGTCCTTCGGAGAGTCCGCGAGCAACCTCAAAGACGGCAACATAGACGCAGCCTTCACCACCGGCGGATTCCCAATCGCAGCCATTCAGGACCTTGCAGTCTCCAGAAAGACCGTTCTCGTTCCGATGGATAAGGCCCTTGTCGACAAGCTGATGGCAAAATGGGCCTTCTACACCCCGACCGTCATCCCTGCCGGCACCTACAAGGGTATCGATGTCGCGACTCCCTCGGTCGCGGTCAAATCCATGCTCGCTGTCAGCGCGAAGCTCGACGCCAACCTCGTCTATGAAATGCTGAAAACCATGTATGAAAACGGTCCGAGGCTTGTTGCGGCTCACGCTCAGGGCGCCAACATCAAACTGGAAACCGCGCTTGACGGTATGTCCATTCCCCTGCACCCAGGTGCCGAGAAGTACTTCAAAGAGTTCAAGAAATAAGCATTACCCAGGCATTTCTTGATGCAACCACGGAAAAGCGGGCTTTGCCAGATTAGTGACAGGTCCGCTTTTCTTTTGGATGACATGTTCATGTTTGAACGCGAGGAGCGGCAGCAAACCTTTCATGCGGCCTTTTAAATTTTTTCGCGGAAATTCAGAAAAGCGAAAAGCTGCTGTTTTTTTTGTAGCGTTTTTGCTGGTTTGCGGGTTCGCAGCTCTGTTTTTTCTTCAGCGGATTCCATCACTTTCCATATATAATGAAGATGGGAGATTGCTAAAAAAGATGCCGTTGCCGGACGGCGAATTTGTGCATCATTACATCCATTCGATCCATAAAACACCGGTTGATGAGGTTTTCATTGTCAAGAATGGTGAACTGATACTGACGCAGGTTACATATGATTCCTACGGAGTCGGGATGCCTACTGGTGAGGAAGAGGGATTTACCCTGCAGGACGGCCGTTTTATTGTGAACCTGCGGCGAACATTCAAGCAGATTGATATCCGTGTGTCGCCAGTGCCGGACCACGGAATAATACTAGGAGATATTCTGTATCGCTTTACCGATTGGGCAGGCGTCGAAGATCTCCTGGTGCTGAAGCCTTCGGTTTCATATGCAATACATTTCGGGAGGAATTCTTTGCCATGAGCGAAGAGATTAAAACAGAAGACCAGGCGATAGACAGTCAGGAAATTCTGAAAAAATTCGACAAGGAAGCGGACTACCGAACCTATACCGGTTTCTTTGCGAAGGCAATCGCAGCGCTTGCGATAACATTTTCAGTCTTTCAATTATATACGGCGATTTTTGGCGTTCTGGACGCCATGATCCAGCGCTCCATCCACTTGTCGTTTGGGTTGTGTCTCATTTTCCTGCTCTACCCAACGAGCAAAAAATGGTCCAGATCGAAACTCCATCCTGTCGATGCCATTCTGGCAGTGCTTGGAGTTCTGGCTCCGATGTACATTGTCATGAACTATCAGTCGCTGGTGGGACGGGCTGGACAGACTACTACCTTTGACCTCATTGCAGGTATCATTGGAATCATTCTAGTGCTCGAAGCAGCGCGCAGGGTTGTCGGAATCCCCATCATTGTAATCTCATTGATTTTCATTATTTATGCTTTCCTTGGCCCCTATATTCCCGGCAAAATGGCACACCGGGGCGCGCGGGTGGATACCCTTGTTCAGCACCTTTACTTCACAACTGAAGGTATATTCGGCATACCATTAGGTGTCTCCAGTACCTTCATCTTCCTCTTCATTCTCTTTGGAGCCTATCTTGAAAAGACCGGCCTTGGCCAGCTTTTCATCGACCTCGCGAATGCGGTAGCAGGCTGGGCGGCCGGCGGGCCGGCGAAAGTCGCAGTTCTTTCCAGCGCTCTCATGGGGACCGTCTCTGGTTCTTCCGTCGCGAACGTTGTCGGAACCGGATCCTTCACCATCCCGATGATGAAAAAGCTTGGATATAAACCGGAATTCGCAGGAGCAGTTGAAGCGACCGCTTCGACAGGCGGTCAGCTAATGCCGCCGATCATGGGCGCCGCAGCCTTCCTCATGGCTGAATTCACCAATGTGCCGTATGCCAGAATCATCGGAGCGGCAGCCATTCCGGCTTTGCTGTATTATTTCGGTGTCTGGTCTGGCGTCCATTTTGAAGCCAAGAAACTCGGCCTCCGCGGTCTCAAGCGGGAGGATCTGCCTAAATTCAAGGTTATCATGCTCGAACGCGGCCATCTCATGATTCCGCTTATTGCCATCATTTATCTGCTCGTTACTGGCTTCACCCCGATGAAAGCTGCTCTGTGGGCAATTGTTCTTTCAATCCTGGCTTCCATGATCAGAAAATCCACCAGAATAAAACCAATCGACATTATCAAGGGACTTGAAGCCGGAGCGCGTTCAGCGCTGGGAGTCATCGCAGCTACAGCCTGTGCTGGCATTATCATTGGGGTTGTAACGCTGACCGGCCTCGGACTGAAGCTCGGCTCAACCCTGGTTGAAATTGCCCAAGGCAACCTGATAATCACCCTGTTTTTCACAATGATTACATCCATTCTGCTCGGCATGGGCGTGCCGACTACCGCAAATTATGTCATTACTTCTACCATTGCAGCTCCTGCCATTGTCATGATTCTGGCTCAAAAAGCGGGCCTCGATCCAAATGTCGCCGCGCCTGCTGCCATTGTCCTTCCGGCGCACATGTTCGCCTTCTATTTCGGGATCATTGCAGATGTCACTCCGCCAGTTGCGCTCGCCGCATTCGCGGGAGCCGGCATAGCAAAGGCTAATCCGATGAAAACCGGCTTTAATGCATCAAAACTGGCAATAGCTGCATTCCTGGTTCCTTATATTTTCGTCTTGAACCCGCAGATGCTGCTATTCAATGTTACCGCAATCGATATGATCTGGATGCTCATAACCAGCCTTGTCGGTATCGTTGGCGTAGCAGCCAGCGTCAATGGATGGTTTCTGACAAACATGGCCTGGTGGGAACGTTTGATGGGAGCGGCCGGCGGCCTTCTGCTGATTGTTCCCGGGCTTGTCACCGACGCGGCGGGACTAGGCCTTGTCGGCTTGGTTCTTATTCTGCAGCGAATTAAAAAAGCTAAAAAGGCATAAATTTCAATCTGAGACTATTTAAAGACTAAAGTTTGATAAAAAGGGGCCACGCTCAGGCCCCTTTCTTTTTTACAATTAGCACAATTGACTCATGCTCTCTCATTCAGCAAGTTTCAGAATATCCGCGAACACCCCCCCAGCGGTAACGTCTGCGCCAGCGCCAGGTCCCCGTACAATGAGTGGATTTTCCGTATAACGATCAGTTGTGAAAACAACCATGTTGTCGGTACCGGCAAGATTGAAGAATGGACTTCTAGGCCCGAATTCTTTAAGCATTATGGAGGCTTTTACCGGTGTTATTTCAGAAACATAGCGAAGAACATTGCCATGTTTCGCGGCTTCCTGCCGCTTAGTCTCGTAGGCTTCATCGACTGAAGGCAGAATTTCGAGAAATTCTGCAATCGTTGGTGCGGCAAGACAGGATTGCGGGAGCAGTGGTTCAATTCTGATGTCTTTATAGTCGAGGTTGAACCCAGCCTCCCTGATAAGAATGAGGGTTTTCCGCGCCGCATCAAGTGCGCTCAAATCATCGCGCGGATCCGGTTCAGTATAGCCTTTGGCCTTGGCTTCTTTGACTATTTCAGAAAATTTCCTGCCCTCTTCCAGGGTATTGAAAAGATAACTGATGGTTCCGGATAGAACAGCCTCAATCCTGTGTATCGTATCACCGCTCGCAACAAGATCCTGCAGCGGACCAATCACCGGCAGCCCAGCTCCAACGGTTGTTTCGTAACGATAGATATTGCCCTTCTCCCGCGAAAGATTTATAAGGCGGTTGTAATATGCTTTTTCTCCCGCATTCGCCCGCTTGTTGGGAGTGACGACCGCAATGGACGATTTCAGGATTTTCTCATAGCGCTTTCCCGGCTCATCGCTCGCAGTACAATCACAGAAACAGGCTGAAGGCAGGTTCATAGTAATCATCCCATCGATAAAAGCGTCCAAATCCGCCTTTTCAGCAGAAGCAACGACATCCCGCCAGGTTTCCAGCCCGATACCATCTTCCTTCAGCAGCATGTATCTCGAATTACAGATGCCCGCCACATTGATTGCAATGGAATGCTTTGAGCGCAAATCGCCTTGCTGCCGGGCAATCTGGGCAAGAAGCGTGCTCCCGATAAGGCCGGTACCCACAAGGAAAAGATTGACCGTCCGTATCCCTGCGAGGAAGAACGCGTCATGGATCGTCTGCAGCGCTTTGCCGCGGTCGCGCCGGTCGACAACGATTGAAATATTCAATTCCGAAGACCCCTGGGCAATCGCGACAACATTGATGCCATTCCTGCCTAAAGCGGAAAAAACTCTCCCCGAGATGCCGGTTTTTCGCTTCATTCGCTCGCCGACAACCGCAACCACCGATAAACCTTCTTCTATTGAAGGTTTCTGAATGAGACCAGCCTTGATTTCAAGCTCGAATTCACCGCTTATAGCCTTGACTGCTTTTTGACTATCCAGCGGGTTGATCGCACAGCAGATGGAAAGCTCGCTCGATGCCTGCGTGATCAGAATGACATTAACCTGAGCACCCGCCAGAGCGCCAAACATCCTGGCGGCGATTCCGGTAACACCCGGCATTCCAGGGCCTTGAACCCGAATCAGCGCTATCTCGGAGATAGAGGCCAAGCCTCGCACGGGGAAACCGCTGGAGGCAGCTTTTTTAGCGATCAGCGTACCGGGAGCATCAGCGTTAAAGGTGTTTTTTATGCGAATGGGAATTCCTCGCACCATGGCGGGCAGGATGGTTGGCGGATGCAGGACCTTCGCTCCAAAATGCGACATTTCCAAGGCTTCCGCATAGCTGATTTCAGGTATGACAAAGGCGTCGCGGACCAGCCGTGGATCCGCGGTCAGAATCCCATCAACATCAGTCCAAATCTGGATTTCTTCAGCATCGAGAGCAGCTCCAAGGATGCCGGCTGTTAAATCTGACCCGCCCCGGCCCAGTGTCGTTGTGATTCCGGAATCCGTCGAGCCGATAAAGCCAGTGACAACCGCGATGGAGGCATTGTCCACAAGACGCGCCCGGATGAGTTCCCGCGATTCCTGTTCAAGATAATGGGCTGAGCCGAATTGATCATCAGTTCGAACAATCTCCCGCGCATCTACAAACTCGGCAGGCATTCCACGGGCAGTAAAGGCTTTCGCGATTATGTAGGCAGACAAACGTTCACCGTAGCTCATCGCGAGATCCATGGTTCGTGGTGTTTTCTCATGAAGGAGCGAAATGCCGGTGAGGAGATTCTCAATTTCTCCCAACATGGAGGCAATATGACGCTCGGCTTCATGAAGACTGTCGGGGCGGTTCGCAGCGGAAGAAATCAGGCTTCTGGCTGCATCGAAATGCCTGGTCTCCAGAGATTCCAATGTATCCCGAAAATCACCTGATGAAGCTGCCTGATTGACCGCTCTGATCAGCATGTCCGTAACACCGGAAAACGCAGACACGACAATGATTCTTTCACCGGACTGCCGCACAATGCCAATCAGCTTTTCAATCGATTGCACACTGCCTACCGAGGTACCGCCAAACTTGAGCACTTTCATGATGTTCTCCGCTAATATCCAGGTCTGGTTTTAATTTGCAGAACTATAGCACAGGAGAAAATCGGAAGGTAGAGGGATACTATCGATAGGAACAAAAAAAAGCTGTCCGATAAACATCAGACAGCTCGTCTTTCCTTTCAGATGCAGTTTTTGAGCCGCATTTATCCGAGGATTGAAATGAGAACACCCGCAGCGACTGCCGAGCCAATGACACCTGCGACATTTGGTCCCATAGCGTGCATGAGTAGGAAATTGGTCGGGTCGGCTTCGGCGCCGACAACTTGGCTCACCCGTGCAGCCATTGGAACTGCCGATACACCAGCTGATCCGATAAGCGGATTGACCTTGCCCTTGGTCAGCACATACATGAGCTTCCCAAAGAGGACACCGCCCGCGGTCCCGCAAGCGAATGCGAACAATCCCAGCGCAATGATTTTCAAGGTTTCAGGATTCAGGAACCGTTCAGCGGTTGCGGTGGAGCCGACCGAAACACCAAGGAATATGGTGAGGATATTGATCAATGCGTGCTGTGCGGTATCCGACAATCGGTCGGTTGAACCGGTCTCACGGAACAGGTTTCCAATCATCAGGGATCCGACAAGCGGCACGGCTGCGGGAAGTAAAAGACCTACGAGAACAGTAACCGCTATTGGAAACACAATCTTCTCCGTTTTGGAAACCTGCCTCAGCTGTGCCATCTTGACCATTCGCTCTTTCGGTGTCGTTAAAGCCCGCATGATAGGCGGTTGGATGAGCGGAACCAGCGCCATGTAGGAATATGCAGCAATGGCTATGGGCCCCAGTAATTCAGGCTTGAGTTTCGAGGTAACGAATATCGCAGTCGGGCCGTCAGCTCCGCCAATGATGCCGATGCTTGCTGCAGCTTTCAGATCGAAACCAATATATGTGGCAATGATAAACGGAATAAAAATACCAAGCTGTGCTGCTGCGCCGAGTAGAAGACTCATCGGGTTGGCGATAAGGGGGCCAAAGTCAGTCATTGCCCCGATACCGAGGAAGATGAGCGGCGGGTAGATGCCAAGCTTGACTCCCTGATAGAGGTAATAAATGAGACCGCCGGGCATTTGGCCAACAGGCCCATCCACAATTCCGGTTATCGGGAGATTGGCCAGCAGCATGCCAAATGCTATCGGCACCATCAGTAATGGCTCATACTTCCGGTATATACCAAGGTACAAGAGGATAAAACTGATCAGCAACATCAGGATCTGTCCTGCTGAAATATTGACAAATCCTGTTGATTGTACAAATTCAGTAAGAAATTCACTCATGGGGTTCGTACCCCCTCTTACGCGAGATCAACAAGCGGATCGCCTGTATTCACCGATGCACTGACAGGAACTCGGAATGCCACAACTGTTCCATCCTGGGGAGCGACAATCTCATTTTCCATTTTCATGGCTTCAAGAATCAGGAGAACATCGCCGCGCTTGACAGCCTGCCCTTTGGTCACTTTGAATGCCATAACGGTGCCGGGCATGGGAGCCTTGACGCTGAGAGCCCCTGCTGAAGGAACTGCAGCTGCAGCTGAGGCTGCAGCTGAGGCTGGGGTAGCGGCGGGGGCTGGAGCTGGGGCTGCTGCCGGTCGGGGAGCCTGAGCGGCTGTTGGCGCCGTGGTTCCGGCGCTAACTTCTTCAACCATGACATCGTACGACTGGCCATTAACGGTTATTCGGTATTGTTTCATAAGGTTCTCCTTATCCTGTTATTCTCTGGTATAGCGTTCAACTCGGCCCCAAATCGGGGTATTGAAACTGCCTTCCTGCCGGGAAGCAGGAATTATCGAAGCGATTCTAAAGGAAGAAGCGGAGGTCCCGCTCGCAGCCGCGATAGCCGCTGTCAGAACGGCAATCAGCGTCTGATCGTTTTCTGCCGCGGCAGGCACTTGGGAAACCTGATGCTTCGCTGGCTGGCGATCGGATGGACCGCTCATCTCAGGGAGCGGTGCGGGATTGGGGTGTTTTTTTTCTTTTCGGCCGCTAAAGATAAGCGGGAATAAGGAAAGAATTCCTGCAAGCAGGATGAGCGCGATAAACACTGTTCCAACACCCGCAAACATGATAAGCCATTTGTTCTGCATACTATGCTTCCTCAGACAGGGATATTGCCGTGCTTGCGGGACGGCAGGGTCTGCCGCTTGCCGAGAAGCATGGAAAGCGCCGCGCAAAGCCGGGCTCTTGTCTGAGCCGGATCAATGACATCATCGACATATCCGCGGGTGGCTGCTTTGTACGGATTGGCAAAATTGG
>CAZZJJ010000042.1:0-9599 GCA_964654405.1 uncultured Treponemataceae bacterium | reverse complement strand
TTCATTGAATTCTTCGAAAACTCAGGGGAAAAGTCTGCCATCTGGCTCTCCTTGGTTTGTGATCTGCTTTGTATTCTACAATGGATTTTTCGGCTCGTAAAGGGTGATAATTTTCAAAATTCAAACCTTGCATTTCATATTGTAAAACGCAATGTGCGAAAAGCCATACTATCGGCGGCATAATTAAAAGAATGAGCTTATTATGAAGACTTTGATGAAAGCTTTTTATATGCTCAAGCGGTTGGTTGAAGCGCTGCAAAAACGTTTCGCGCTCTTGAACTGTTCCCTGCTTTTATCGATAATGCAGACGTCGATTGACATTTCTTGAAGGCTCAACAGTAATTCGAGGTATTGCATGGCTTTGAACTGCGGCATTGTCGGTTTGCCGAATGTCGGGAAATCCACTATTTTTTCTTTTTTTTCGAGCGCTAAGGCTGAGGCTGCCAATTATCCATTCTGCACCATAGATCCCAATTTCGGCATTGTTGCCGTGCCTGACCCGCGTTTGGACAAGCTGGTCGAAATGTTCAAACCAAAGCGTCGGGTGCCTGCGGTGGTCGAATTTGTCGATATAGCCGGTCTTGTCAAGGGAGCATCCCAAGGAGAAGGTCTTGGCAACCAATTCCTCTCACACATCAGAGAAGTGGGGGTGATTGCTCATGTTGTCCGATGTTTTGACGATCCTGATATCATTCATGTCGCCAACAGAATCAGTCCGAAAGATGATATCGAAGTTATTCATACCGAGCTTGCACTTGCTGACCTGGAAACCCTCGATAAGAGGCTCGAAAAGCTTCAAAAGCAGTTGAAAGTCCAGGATCCTGCGGTAAAAAAGGAAACCGAAAGGGAAATCGCAGTTCTTACCAAAATCCGGCCAGCTCTCGAATCAGGAAAGCCCGCCCGCACCGTTCCACTTGATGACGATGAAAAGGCTGCGGTCCAATCTTCCTTTTTGATAACCATGAAAAAAGAAATCTTTGTCTGCAATGTAGATGAGAGCGGGCTGGCCGGCAATACCTATGTTGAAGAAGTGAAGCAGGCAGCCGCAGCAATCGGCTCGGAAGCAGTTTCAATCTGCGGAAAGTTCGAAGCGGAGCTGGCGGATCTGGAAAACGAAGCGGAGCGAGAAGAATTCCTTCAGGGTATCGGGCTCGAAGAATCAGGGCTTTCCAGCCTCATTCATGCCGCCTACCGGCTTTTAGGTTTGAGAACCTTTTTTACGGCTGGCGAAGATGAATGCCGCGCATGGACTATCAAGGCAGGCTTCAAGGCCCCGCAGGCCGCCGGCGTCATCCATACCGATTTTGAAAGAGGCTTTATCAAGGCGGAAGTCTATCACTACGATGATTTGATAAAGCTTGGCTCTGAGCATGCTGTCCGGCAGGCGGGCAAGCTGAGGCAGGAAGGCAAGGAATACATCGTGCAGGACGGCGATGTCATGTTCTTCAAATTCAATGTCTGAGCATACGGATTCTGACGAAGCAATGCTGACGGGGCTTCCACCTTTCCCAGACTATGCGGAAGGGATATGTCCATTGTTTTTGATTCTTGGCTCCTTTCCTTCGCGGGCATCACTTGCAATGAAAACCTACTATGCCCACCCCAGAAACCACTTTTGGCGCATAGTGGGCGAGATTTTCGACATGGATCTTGAAAAGGCTTCATTGAAGGAGAAATCCACCTTCCTGAGAATGCATCGAATTATCATCTGGGATTCCATTGCAGCCTGCAGGCGGGCAGGAAGCCTGGACAATGCTATTCAAGACGCTGTACCGAACGATATCGCCGGACTGCTTGAGCGTTTCCCATCGATTCGCGCTGTGGGTTTGAATGGATTGCAGTCTGCCCGCGTCTTCTTTACCAGAATTCTGCCCGAACCGGCAAAGGTTCCTGCCATCGGGGAGATTCTGACGCTGAAAATTACAAAAAACAGACCATCTTCGGTGCTCGTCATGCGCCTGCCTTCAACCAGTCCGGTCCCGACACGGGCATACCGTGATGGGGCATCGAAAATACCCCATTGGACACAATTTTTTACTATACATTTGTAAACTACTGCTTGCTTTCGGTTCCCAAAATCGATATGCTAAAGCTACTTTATGGACAAACTAATCATCAAAGGCGCCCGCGAGCACAACCTCAAGAACATCGATCTTGAGCTCCCCAGAAACAAGCTGATTGTTATCTCAGGACTCTCCGGCTCAGGCAAAAGCTCGCTCGCCTTTGACACTATTTTCGCAGAAGGCCAGCGGCGCTACGTCGAATCGCTTTCGGCCTATGCCAGGCAGTTTCTCGGCAGGCTGGACAAGCCGGATGTCGACTATATTGAGGGGCTATCACCCGCCATCTCAATAGAGCAGAAAACAACCCATAAAAATCCGCGTTCAACGGTCGGGACAGTGACGGAAATCTATGACTACTTCCGCCTCCTCTTCGCGAGAATCGGTATTCCGCATTGTCCCAAATGCGGCAGAGTGATCAAGGAGCAGAGTGTCGACCAGATCCTGGACACAATTCTGTCCTGGCCTGATGACACCAGAATCCAGCTTCTCGCGCCGGTAGTGCGTGCGATGAAGGGCGAACATAAAAAGATTCTGGAAGATGCGCTCAAACAGGGATTCACCAGAGCGAGAATCGACGGTGAAATGGTCGATCTTGAAGAAGCGCCGGCTCTGGAGAAACAAAAAAAACATACCATAGAAATTATCATAGATCGAATCAAGCTGAACCGCGACGCGCGCCGCAGAATAGCCGAAGCGGTGGAAACCTCGCTCCATATCGCCGAGAGCATTGTCATAGTGCTTCGCGATGAGGGAGACGGTACGATAAAGGAAGAGTTTTTCAGCCAGAAAGGCGCCTGCCCGGAATGCGGCATTTCGCTTCCGGAAATGGAACCGCGGTTGTTTTCCTTCAACGCGCCGCAGGGTGCCTGTCCTGTCTGCACAGGTCTGGGAGTCAAGCTGGAATTCGACCCTGATCTCGTCATCCCCAATAAAAGCCTTTCATTCAACGAAGGCGGCTGTATCCCATACAACCCGCAGTCTGCCTGGAACCGGTCGCGCTTTGAAGCCTTGGCCAAACATTTTAAATTCAGTCTTGATACGCCGTTTGAGGATTTGCCCGAAAAAGCTATGGCAGCCATTCTGCATGGCACCGATGAAGAGATTCATGTCAGGTATGACAATCGGGAGAATACAGGGCATTTTGAGTACCAGACCAGATTCCCCGGCATCCTGGAGGATCTGAAACGCCGCTATATGGAAACAACCAGCGACGGCATAAAGCAATGGCTCGAACATTTTATGACCGAAAAACCCTGCTCGTCCTGTGATGGAAAGCGGCTTCGGTCTGAAGCTCTCGCAGTTACCATCGGCGGGAAAAATATCCATGAACTTTCATCCTTTTCAGTGGAAGAAGCGCTTTCATTTTTCGATTCAGTGCGGCTGACAGATGTCGAACAGCAAATCGCGAAGCAGATTTTGAAGGAAATACGAGCCCGTCTTTCCTTTATGAAAAACGTTGGCTTGGAATACCTGACCCTCGAGAGAAAAGCCTCAACGCTTTCAGGGGGAGAAGCCCAGCGAATCCGGCTGGCAACCCAGATTGGCAGTTCACTGGTCGGCGTTCTCTATATCTTGGATGAGCCTTCCATCGGCCTGCATCAGCGGGACAACCAGCGGCTTATCGATACACTCACATTCCTCAGGGATATCGGGAATACGCTGATTGTTGTCGAACATGATGAACAGACCTTGCGAACTGCTGACTATATCGTCGATCTCGGCCCCGGAGCCGGAGAGCATGGCGGCAAGGTTATCGCAGCGGGACCGCCTGAGCAAATCATGCTGTCTGAAGGAAGCATTACCGGGAGATATCTCGCAGGAAAGCTCTCAATCGATGTTCCGGCTGTCAGAAGAACCGGCAGCGGCAACAGGCTGATTGTCCGCGGAGCCCGAGAGCATAACCTTAAAAATATCGATGTGGCCATCCCGCTGGGAATGTTTGTCTGCGTAACCGGAGTTTCAGGATCAGGAAAAAGCACTCTGCTCTCGGATGTTCTCTACCCTGCGATTTCCAACAGGGTAATGAGGACATCCATGACTGAAGGGCTCTATGATTCCATTGAAGGCATCGAATTTATCGATAAAATCATCAATATTGACCAAAGTCCGATAGGCCGGACGCCACGATCCAATCCTGCGACATATGTCGGTGTCTTTACTGCGATCCGCGAGCTTTTCGCCAGTCTGCCTGAGTCAAAAGCGCGCGGATGGAAGGCTGGAAGGTACAGTTTTAATGTCAAGGGCGGCCGCTGTGAAAATTGTCAGGGCGACGGCACGCTGAAAATCGAAATGAATTTCCTGCCGGATGTTTACATAACCTGCGATGTCTGCCACGGAAAGCGTTTCAATCAGGATACGCTGGATATTCGATATAAAGGCAAAAATATCGCAGACGTGCTGGACATGACGATCGAAGAGGCTGCTGAGTTTTTTGAGCATATCCCGCCGATCCGGCATAAACTGATTACCTTGCTTTCGGTGGGCCTCGGCTATATTAAAGTAGGCCAATCCGCGCTCACGCTGTCAGGCGGGGAGGCGCAGCGTGTCAAGCTGGCATTCGAACTTGCGCGGCGGGCGACCGGAAAAACCCTGTATTTTATGGATGAGCCGACGACAGGTCTGCATTTTGCCGATGTCAAACAGCTGATGGACGTGATTCATCGGCTTGTGGATACAGGAAACACAGTGGTCATGATTGAACATAATCTGGATGTTATCAAGCAAGCGGACTGGATTATCGACCTGGGACCTGAAGGAGGCGGCAGGGGAGGCTCCATTGTCGCTCAGGGAAGGCCTGAAGATGTGGTACAATCAAGCTCTTCTTATACCGGCGCTTATTTAAAACCATATCTTTCAGTTTAAACCTATTCCATGCTAAAATGCTTTTAGCCATGTTTGCAGCGCGAAAACGTAATACCGCTCTGGTGTTGTTACTCTTTGTTGTGTCTCTTAGCGGAATTTTGCCCAGCAGATTGCTTTGGGCTCAGGAAAGTGACAAGGGCTCAGAATATCTGGATTCGCTTTCAGCGCTGGAGCGCAAGACCTTGGCACTGGATATAGCGGTAAGCTCCTATTATGAACTCATGGATCTTGCGCAGCGATTCAATCTTCCCACAGAAGGAACAAGCCAGGACCTTCGGCAGCGCTTATACGGCTTTTTCAAGCTCGAGAATCCCGTCAAACCCTCGGCCACTGCCCTTACAATTGAAAGCGCCTCATCGTTTTCTACATTTTCAGCAGAGCAGAAAACCAGCAATCTCATCCAGCTTTCAGGACCTGTCATACTCAAGATATCAACCAGCGATGGTTTTTTGCATCGAATAAGCGCGGACAGGATCCTGTATGACAGTGAAAAAAATATTGCAGAAGCGTGGGGGAACATAGAATATACAAGAGAAGGCAATGGAAGGACAGATCGGTTTGCAGGTTCTCATCTTATTGTTGACCTGGCCCAGTATTCTGGTGTTTTCCTCGATGGATCCTTCAATCTTGAACCCTCCTCAGCACAGCAGAGGACGCTTTTGCTTCATTTCGACCGTCTTGTAAAACGAAGCGAAAACGTATCCGCGGTTGAATCGGCTACACTGACCGCCTGCAATGAGCTTCCGCCGCATTATTACATTAAAGCCGCAAAAGTGTGGCTATTTGATTCAGGCGACTGGGCGCTTTCCAACGCGGTATTGTACATCGGCGTCGTTCCTGTCTTGTGGCTGCCATTTTTTTATTATCCTTCACAGGAAATTGTCTTTCATCCGGTGGTTGGAGCGAGAACGAGGGCAGGTGCGTATTTCCAATCAACAACCTATCTGATTGGTGAAAAGCCTGTTTCAACTTCGGCAATGAGCGTTTTTACCGCGCTGAACCAGGGTGCAGCAATGGGTAAAACCGAGATGTCAGGGGTTTTTTTAAAAAGAACAGGCAGCACAGAACAAAGCAGCGCAACAGCGGCTGGCACGCAGGGATCCAGCAGCATACAAAGCTCAAAAAGCCTCAAACTGATGGCGGATCTGTATTCTGCGCTCGGGGTATACGCTGGTATTGCCGGGTATTTTCCGATCGCGAAATCTTCCGGCAAGCTTGAGTTTGCTGCCGGAATCGGCGTCAGCAGATCGCTTTTTCCCCAATCGACCGGCTATTACTCGCCTTTTGATTACGCAGGCAACTATGTTTCTGTCTGGAATCAATCGAGCTTCTTCGGCGCTCAGCTTCCTTTCAGATACGGAATGACTTTCAGCTACAAAAACACTGTCAAGAATGGCCCGTTCTCTGCGACATTTTCTGCAGATATCCCGTTTTTTTCGGATCCGTATTTTGAGCAGGACTTTCTAGACCGCAACGAATCTTCCAATGTTTTTTCAATGTTTGGGGCTGTGCAGAAGACGATATCCAGGCGCTCAACGCTCACCGACACTTTGCAGGGAAGCCTTGCGTGGACGTTTGCTTCAAGTTCCAGAGCTCCGTTGCTTAAGGCTCTATCATTTTCCCGATTGCAGAGTCAGCTTATCAGCAGAACGCGGTCACAGCCTACATCCGGACTGACTGCCCAGCAAAAGAGGCTTCTCTCTGTCGATCCTCAGCGTGACTTTTATTATCCTGATGAATTCAGGGTTCTTGATGCATCCATGGCGGCAAGTGGAACTTTGTTTTCTTTCAAGAAATCCCAACCTTCAGGAACAGGGCAGGGGACTGTGGCTGCCTCTCAGGGGCAGCAGCCCTCACTTCCTCCTGCGCAGGCCGATTCAGAAGCAGCTGTTCTTCAAAATGCATCAAGCCCGGCTGCTGGCACCCAAAAACGAGATTTTTCTCAATTTGCATCTAGACTGGATTGGTCCATCAGTGCAAGCGGCATGGCCAATAATAAATTCAGATCGAATCAATGGAATACACCTGTCGATATTGATGCTTCATCCCAGTATTTTCTGCTTGGCTACCGGGGAAATCTGAGGTTCGCTCTCGCTTCCAGCTTCGCTGAAAACCTGCTGAGCCAACAGGTAACTTTGAATTTCAATGCGCAGGATCAGTACAGGCCGTATCTCTACGATGAAAGGTCCTCGCCAACCAGTCCTCATCCCTATCGCCTGACTGACTATGCCTACCGATCGAACTCAGCTGATTTTGCCAATGAGCTTAGCTTTCAGCCTCTCCCCGCAGGAACGGCCTTTTCTTCTACGTCGCTGCAATACAGTCTGAAGGGTACGCTCTTCTCGACAAAATACCAGGGACTCTCCGGTTCCGGTGTTGACGCTGCGCCAATTTATGCGACCGATTGGTTTTCCTGGACTTCGGCATATATACAAAGTCATACACTCTCGATAAATACCGGATATGCAAAAACAGGGAAACCATCTCAGCGCCTATCTTTTTCAGCCAGCCTGCCTCCTCTTGATGAAAAATATGCGACCCAGTACAGCCTTCAAGCAAAACAATATGCCTTTGTCGCCCAAGGATCCTTGACGAGGAATTCTGGGACAAGCCAGCTTGAACCTTCTTCTCTGAATGCTCAGCTAAAACTTGGCGGCGGCACTCTGCCTTCTCTGAACTCGGAGCTGGTTTGGGATTTTGTGACGAGCGCTCCGTTATCTTTGGCAGCTTCGGCCTCTTGGAAAACATTTTCTGGAAGATTTTCAGCAAGAAAGGCAAAAGGCTATGACTTCTCAAGCGGAACCTGGATTCCTGACGGAACCGAATATTTCAGACCATATGACTTTTCTCTGGCCTTTGCACCGATATGGCAGACAAAATCCAAAGCAGCTATAGCAAGCGCCCCTGCAGCTGTCAGTGCTATTTCGACAGATGAAGTTGAAGATGAAGCTGAAGCTGAAGCTCCGGCAAGCGAAACCCAGGCACCTTCTCCTCAGCCATCTGCAGTAATTGGTCAGTCTGTGTATTTTTCCTTGAAACCGAAGCTTTCCTATACGCAAAATATTATAAGGTTTACCGAATCTACGCTGGCATTTTCTCTTGACGCTTCTATTGCGACTGAAAAAGGTACCAAACTAACCTTTTCCAGCAGTTCAATCAATAAATCAGCATGGCGATATTGGCCAGGCATGTTTCCGATTACCACGGGGCTTGATCCGAATGCCTATGCAAGGAATCCAATTACTGATATCTATAATTCACTGGCAATCTGGGATTCAGCACGCCTTAAAACAACACTTTTCAAACTCCAAACCTTGAGCCTTTCCCTGAGTCAGGATCTGCATGACTGGACTATAAATGCAGGGCTCGGAATGAGTCCGGTCCTGATTACTCCTGATTCCGGCCGGCCATATTATCAGCTCGATTTTTCTTTTACGTTTGCAGTCACATGGAAGGACGTCCCCGAAATAAAAACACAGCTGTCCTATAAGGAAGGGAGCCTTGCCAATGAATAAGGGTTGTATTGAGGCAAGCAGCTTTTCGGACTTATCCGGCCAATCATATAAGGAGAGACTCCTGGCCCAGGGAGAATATGCAAATTGAAAATTATCATATATACTTTATTTGTACGACTATTCTTAAGCGAATACGCGGACTGAAAATCGTACGGGAGATGTCTTGAATTCAGAAAGCATAGTTCTTGAAAACACTGACCTGCTCTCGGAAATCTGCGGGGTGAACGATTACAACCTGTCTATCATGGGTGATTTGCTGGGTGCACGGGTATTGAGCCGCGGCAATGAGCTTTTTATAGACTCAGACGACACGGATATCCAGAGCCTGTTTTCTTCGCTTGTGGAAGCCCTCGCGAAATCAATAGCGGGCGGTCTGCCTGCGACGCCGGATCTTATCATTGCGCTTCATGCCGAATTGACCCCGCTGGGCAATGAACATTCATCAGCTCTGGGAGGCGCTGCATCATCGCCAACAAAAAACGCATCCTGTGATGATTTTCTTGACCTGTGTATTCAAATACCAGGGAGCTTTACAAAAGTTTTTCCGCGAAGCAGGGGGCAAGGGCTCTATTTGAAAGGACTCGCGACCCATGACTTGATTTTTTCCATCGGCCCGGCAGGAACAGGCAAGACTTATCTGGCCATGGCGTGGGCGTTGAAGGAAGTTTTGACCAAGGCAAAACGGAAGCTCATTCTGACCCGTCCAATTGTTGAAGCCGGTGAAAGCCTTGGTTTCCTTCCTGGTGATCTGGAGCAGAAAATCAACCCATATCTTCGGCCGCTGTACGATGCGATGGAGATGATTCTTCCCTATGAAACCATTCGAAAGCTCGAAGAATCCCGGAGCATCGAAGTAGCTCCGCTGGCATACATGCGGGGCCGGAGCCTGACCAATTGTGTTGTCATCCTCGATGAAGCGCAAAACACAACCAAGGAACAGATGAAAATGTTCCTGACCCGCTTAGGCGAAAATACCAAAGCCATCGTCACCGGCGATATAACCCAGATAGACCTGCCCAGGAAAACAGAATCCGGGCTTGTCCATGCCCTGCAGGTTCTCGAAAATATCGACGAAATCATGATCAGCAAGCTTGATGGCCGCGATGTTGTCAGAAGCCAGCTTGTCAGAAAAATCATCGAGGCATACGAGCATGAATAA
>CAZZJJ010000041.1:0-9678 GCA_964654405.1 uncultured Treponemataceae bacterium | reverse complement strand
ATCAGCGATGAACAAGGCGATTTCCCTGCTCAGAGAACGGGCATCCACCCTGTCAAGGCGGATATCCGAGCATTTCAAGCTCCCCGCCGCCCAGCCTGCTGTCATCGAATTTTCCGAGTTCTCACAGCGGGCGGAACGAACCAGTCCCGGCATCGTGCAGACAATTCGAAATCTTGCCGAAAAAGAGCACCCAGATGACCAGGTGCTCCAGACTATCTTCATTTTAAACCACCTGCTGCCTTACACGGCAATAGAAGGTCCGGCAGCCGTTATCGGTTTTGCTCCGCCCTATTACGCACGAGCGGAATTGGACAGCGAAAGGTACCAGAATTTCGTCTCGCTCCTGCGCGAAACCCTTTCTGCATATTCCCTTGAAACCGGAACAGCGGTGCGGGTGCGGCCATATTTCCCTGGAATCTCGGATATGAGTTTTCTTGCCCCAGCCGATACCCGGGAACAAAGGAGTTATCTGGCCAGCCAGTCGCCGATCATCGACTCGACTTTGAAAGAAGGCGAACACGGCACTATCGGCTGTCCTGTCATCAATATCGGCCCATGGGGACGGGACTACCACCAGATGGGCGAACGAGTCCATGCAGTGTATGCCTTTAAGCAGCTTCCGGAAATCATCTGGCGGCTGGCACAGGGTATCTTGGACTGAAAATCGACGGAGCTTGTATGCCAATTCAAACAAACACCATGGTAAATGCAATCCGGAGGAACCGTGCAGGCTTGCGCTACAATACGGGGCTCCGGTTTGCTTTGATCCTTTTCCTGGCAGTTTTTCTTGTGTTCACAACCAGCTGTACCACGCCGCTGCAGTGGGGAACGATCCCGCCTTCGGCCGATGATCTTGCCGTTCAGGCGTGGCTTTCTGATATTTCTTTATTAAAAAATGAAATGCTAAAACATCCAAAACTAGTTTCCGATCAAACTGCACGGCAGACATTTATTCATGAAATCGAAGCGCTTCAGCAAACCCTGGAAACCGCGGACAACCTCATTGGAAGCCCGGCGGATACAGCCATTCCAGGCATCCAGCGAGCGCTGGCAGCGGTGGGTGACGGGCACACCCGGATCAATGCTTCACCGTCGGATCTCTACCCCGTAGCGATGCGATTTTTTCTGGACTCGCGCCATGCCGATGAAGGCGCTGATGCTCCCATGGAGCATTGGGACCTCAGAATCGCGGCGATCAACCAGCCCCAGACTGAATACCTGGGCCTGATTGTCACCAGGATCGGGCCTTACGCCACACAGGAAGCCATTCAGCAGATCGCGCCCTATCTGAGTATCGAATCAGCGCTTGGCAAAGAAGCCAACCCGTATCTCTACGAGCATGCAGTCCGCAGTGAAATCATGGAATCTTTTATGAACCCCTATCTGATGCGGCGGCTTGGTATGGCAAATCAAAATGGACTTACGCTGACAGTTCTGCGTGAGGGCGTTGAAGAAGAGCTGTCGGTTCCCCTTACATCCAGACAGGACAATCACTGGGTTCGGGTTCTTGATTCGATCCCATCTATTCCCTTCACCAGAAGCCACCCGGAAGCACGCTGGTGGTACGATTATATTCCTGGGCACCCTTCAAGCATCTATCTCCGCTATGATGATTGCGACCAGGCGGCATGGCCGCTCTTGCAGGAAGTCCTTGCCCTGCTGCCTGACAAAGGAAGCCAGCAGACAAGTCCGGATCATCTCATTGTGGATCTCCGATTCAACTCCGGGGGCAACTCAATGCCGGGGTACCGCTTTGCGCAGGCTCTCGCAAAAAAGCAGATATCCGCAGAGCAGGGCGGCGTCATTCTCCTGATCAGCGGGACAACCTTTTCTTCCGCCATGCAGAACGCCGCCGACATCATCAAAGCCTGCGGCGGGAAAAACAAAAACACCGGCACTGCCATCCTTATCGGCGAACCGCTGACCGAGCCGCTTCGCCATTACGGCGAAGTCAAGCGCTTCTCCCTGCCGGCTTCAGGGCTGATTATCGGGCGTTCCAGCAGACTCTGGACATATGACACAAGCACCGGAATCTTTCCGCCTCGCGGCGTGCTGGAGCCGTCCGCGGGGCATCTTGTGTGGCCTGATTTTGACGATTACCGGAACGGAATTGATACGGTCTTCGAGCATGCGCTCGAATTAATTCCATGAAATGCGGCTTGGCTGCAAGCGAGGAACCTTTGGATACGACAGCACCGGAAATTTCCACCGTGATTTTTGATTGCGGCAGAGTTATTACCATGGATCAGGACAGCGCCTGCGCCCAGGCCATGGCTGATTTCTTCAGTCCTTCAGCAGACCTTGCGGAATTCATCGACACGTATACGCGGGAGCGGCCCGCCTATGATCAGGGCCTTATCGATGCCTTTGCATATTGGAACAACGTAGGCAGGCATTACGGCAAAACGGTTTCCGCCGAAGACGTGTCAAAGCTTATCCGCTGGGACATGCGGAGCTGGTTTACCATCAACCCTGAAACAGTCCACATCATCCAGGAACTGAAGCGCCGCGATTTCAGGCTTATGATCCTGTCCAACATGAATGAGGAGGGCAAAGCCGAAATGTTCGGCGCCTCGCGGTATTGCGGCGAAACCGATTGGATCAGTCTGTTTGACGATATTTTGCTTTCCTGCGATCTTTTTCAGCTCAAGCCGCAGGAAGAAATCTACAGGACCTGCGTCGCCAGGGCAGGAACGGAAGCCGAAGCCTGTCTTTTCATCGATGACAGCCCGGCGAACATCCAGGCTGCGCGGGAATGCGGTTTGCACGGCATTGTATTCAACCATGCCAGCCAGCTGAGGAGCACCCTGCGCGACAGCTATCGATTGCTGAACTGAAATACATGCTGCTTCCCGGAATTATAAAATTCGAAATATTAAAAATCGGTGGAGCGGTTTGGCAGGATTTGAAATCAATTGAAGGAGGGCATGATGCTCTATGCAATTTCGCTGGGCGGCTCAATTGTCGCGCCGCCAGAGGGACCGGACACTGGCTTTATCGCAGCCTTCGCGGAACGGATAGCCGCATGGCTGGCGCAACATCCGGAACACCGCCTCATCATGGTGATTGGCGGCGGCGGACCGGCACGAACCTATCAGAACGCCTATAAAAAATTCCTCGAGATAACCGCAGCCACCCTGCCAACCCTCCAGCCGGGTGCATCGCTCGACACCGCCCTGGACTGGATCGGCATCGCAGCGACGCGCCTGAACGCCCAGCTGGTCAAATCCGTATTCGGGCCGCTCTGCGCGGATGCGGTCGTGACCGACCCCTCCGCGGACATAGCATTTTCAGGCCGAATCCTTGTCGCGGCGGGATGGAAGCCCGGATTCTCCACGGACTTTGACGCGGTCTGGCTTGCCGAGCGATTCGGCGCTTCAATGGTGCTGAACCTTTCCAACATCGCCAAAGTCTATACCGCGGATCCCCGCAAAGACCCAGCCGCGGCGCCCATCGACGCAATCAGCTGGCCTGAGTACCGGGCGATGGTCGGCAGCACCTGGACGCCGGGTGCCAACCTGCCCTTCGACCCCATTGCTTCCGAAAAAGCAGAGAAAGCCGGCATCAAGGTGGTCTGCGCCTCGGGCAAGGACTTGGACAATCTTTTTAAAATCCTTGACGGAAAAGCATTTATCGGTACAATGATTGGCTAGAGATTCCCATTGAGCGCTGCGCACGCAGGCTCATATCTGACTGATGAGCCCTTGCGGTCATCAAAGTGAAGGTCGAATATGGATGCATTTGAAGCAGAGCGCCAGCGAGCGCTCGACAATCTAACCTCAGCCTACGCTTTGGGCAAAATTACGCTTGAAGAATATGAAGTTCGCGCTGACAGAATCCAGAAGGCGCTTTCCATCGATGGTATCACAAGCCAAGTTTCGGACCTCCCTGTTCCGGCCTCTGAGACATCGAGCCGCAGTACCGCGCCGCTTTCAAGCCGCCGCGAAAGAATGCCTGAATCGCTGTCCCAGCCGGGCTCCTACCTGGTAGAACGGCGACAAGGCAGCCCGGAATTTCTGCCCTGTATCATGGGCGACCGAAAAATGGTCGGCGACTGGCTCAATTCCGACACCGCGACCAGCATAACCCTCATGGGCAGCACAACTCTCGACCTCACAGAAACCGCCATTCCACCGGGACGGCTGAAGATAGAAGCAATCGCCGTCATGGGCGAAATCAAGATTCTGGTGCCGCGCGGCCTGCCGGTCAGGATGTCTGCTTTCCCCTTCATGGGGGAAGCGCATATCCAGAAAGGCGTGGAACAGCGGGTAGACCGCAGTTTGCCCTATGTCGAAATATCCGGCTTGGCGCTGATGGGTTCCATTGTCGTGAAGTCAGTTTAGACGCGTTTGACAGCAGAAAAATTCGATATACAAGCTTCGAGACACCTGAGAGTCGTTCAAAGCGCAGATGCATTTTGAACGACCAATCTTAAATTTTATCGATAAGCATGGAGCACTTGCCTGAAGGGATTGGCAGCGTCTTTTTCTTCTTGTTGATGACATTGATAGTAAAGTAATACAGTTTTTCGCTCTCCATGTGAATTTCCCAGCCCCGGCCGGACTTGCTGGACAGAATGGTAATCATGTTGCGTTTCAAGGAAAGGTTTTCGATGCCCATGATTTCCAGATTGGGAATGATCCAGTCGACGGTTTTACGCGGAAGCGAAATATACAGCCCGACGATGTTTTCGATCATAAGGGTCACCGTCGTAAGACCGTTGAACGGCAGATAATGGGGGTACGGCCAATCGGGGACCGCATCCCAGTGAGCCTTGCCTTCCGATTGCGGCTGATAGGCGCTCCAGACAATCGGCTTGTGATCCCGCTGATGCCCGCCCTCACGGTGCTCGCTGTTTTGATGCATCGTATCCAGAACGAAATAGAGATGGCGGATGGCGCAGTCACGGGCAAATTCGTAGAAGTTGTATTTTTCCAACCCCTTAATCACCATGAAGGTGAAAGCGGGGACAACAGAACCGCAATAACCGTTGCCTTTCCTGTCATAGAGCGGATGATCCGCAGACAAAGTCGGGAAGGGATTTTCCGTGCCGAAATATGCGGGATCCTTGAGTTTGTGAATGAGCTTTTCAGCCCGCTCCTCGTTGGGAATTTCAGCGAGCAGAAGCCAATAAGTGCCGATGGTCTTTGTCTTGACCTGCTGTTCCTGCGCGTCAAGGTCATAGTAGAACCCCTCTTCAGGGTTCCACATTTTTGAGTTGATCCGGGTTTTCAGCGAAAAATAATCCCGCTTGAACTGGAATGAAATTTCCTTGTCGTTCAGGATGTCGCCGAGCGCTGAAATATAGAGGGCGTTCATAGCCATAGCTGCGTTAAAATCCACAAGATACATGGCATTCGGCCGAGGTGAGTTCTTCATTCCCGTTGAAGCGACAGGCGTCGCATACAAGCCGTTTGCGCTCTTAAATTTGCTTTCAAGCCACTTGTAGTGCTTTTTGAGCGCAGGCATGACATCCTTGACCCGCTTTTTGTTGGCAGTTTTATGGTAAAGATTGAATTCAGCCCAGGCGAAAAGGGGGAGCATCACACCTTCGGGATTGTCGTCTTGCAGAATGGGTTTGCCGGTTTCCACTGAATAGGCGGCTCGGATGGCTCCATCGGGCTCCTGCAAAGCATACAGGGCATCCAGACCGTTCGAAGCGGTAAAAATGCGGTTGCTGTAAACCATGAAAAAAGAAGAAAAAACCTGCTCCATGATATCGAGCACCGGTTTTTGGGGATATATGAAAAATTTCAGCTTATCGATGCCGCTGTCCGGTCCGCCCTGCGTCCAGCAGTCCGACACCCACGCCCACGTACGGTCATAAATCTCAACAAAATCCTGATCGTAAAAATGTACCCGTGGAAAGTCCTTTTTATTCAAGAGTCAACCCCTTAACCTCTATGAGCGGAAAAATCTATCAAACAATAGCAAAAGTATGAAAATATTAGCAGATTTTTCATATTGGCGCAATATTATCCGCATAATACGCTAGTATCCACTATAATCATCTTTTATTCATTTGTCAAATTGAATGCGGTTTTTTTCCGCATCATGACGAGACAATCTTCGATAACTGCCTTGCCTTTGACGATATCCTCAGCAAGGGCGCGGCAGTCCGGTGAACCGCAGGCTCCGCAGTCAAGGCCGGGCAGCTGGCTGGTGATAAGTTCCATCTGTTCGGCCAACTGGAGCGCTTTCAGCATGTCGCGGTCCAGGACAAAAACCGGTTTAGGCTGAAGCTCGCGCTCCCAGCCAAATCCAGCCTGCGCGGGCTGTTCGGATTGTCCTGATTGCGCCGCTGCTGTTTTTTCCGCCGCGGCGATATGTTTCATGGCCGCCCGCGCAACATGGGGGTTGGCGACCGCCATCGGCCCGCCGACACAGCCGCCCGGGCAGGCCAGCGCTTCGATATACGGCACGCTGCTGAATTTTCCATTGTCGATTTCTTCCAGCAAGGCAATGACGTTTTGAATGCCATCGACGGAAACCGCCTGTTCTATACCCAGCCCGTCGATTTCCCCATCCGACCGCGCCCAATCCATGCCGTGCCCGCGGCGCATGCGTGCTATCCGCTCCTGCAGCGGCGCAAAGCGGCTAGGCGTTTCTGAAGGCCGGGAAAGCGCCTTTTTCAGCGCCGGGAAAATATCCTGAAATGAAAAAACCGCATCCACCAGGGAGCGCTCATAGCCGAGCGGCATTCGGATTGCGGTTACCTTGGCCGTACACGGGCTGATGAAAAACATGCCGACCCGGAGCGATGGATCGAGGTCGGCAACCAGCTTTTTAGCTTCGCGGGCCGCGATTTCAACAGGCGGCAAAAATGGCGCGATGGCGGGGATCAGCGAAGGGAAACGCTGCTGAATGAGCCGGACCACCACCGGACATGCACTGGAAATGAGGGGCATAACAGCAGTTTCTTCATGCAGAGGCGACATGGCACCGTCCGAGCGGCTGCTATGCTCCGCGGAAGCCCGTGCAGCAATTCGCTTTCTGATTTCCTCTTCGATTTCGCGCCCCAGCAGTTCGGCCCCAATTGCAACATCCACCACCAGATCGAATCCAATGGTTTGCAGGGCGGCCGCCATGGCTTTTGATGACACCGGAGAGCCAAACTGCCCATAGAGCGACGGCGCAGGAAGCGCGATCCGGACATCATAGCCATCCATCAGGGCGAGAGGATCGGAAACAGCCTTCTTTGCTCCCTTGGGGCAGGCGCGGATGCACTCGCCGCAATCGATACAACGTTCCTCCATAATCCGGGCTTTGCCACTTCTCACGCGGATCGCCTGTGTCGGACAGCGCTTGATGCAGGTTGTGCAGCCCTGGCAGAGCGTTTCGTCCAGATAGACGGAATGGAGGAGGCTGGAGCTCATGAAACCGCCCCCAGACGCCACAGCAGCGTTACTGTTGTGCCCTCATTGACCGCGCTGGAAATTTCGAGCACATCGGCGTTGCGTTTCATGTTCGGCAGACCCATGCCCGCGCCGAACCCCATACTGCGGACTTCTTCGCTGGCAGTCGAATAGCCTTCGGTCATCGCCAGGTCGATGTCAGCAATCCCCGGTCCATGGTCGATAAATCGAATTTTTATCTGCGATGGGTCGAGATTGACTTCAGCCTGCCCGCCGCCCCCGTGGATGGCGACGTTCATTTCGCCCTCGTACATGGCGACTGCGACACGCTTTACCAACGAGGAGTCAAATCCTATGCTCGAGAGCAGTTTTTTCACTTCGGTGGATGCTTTTCCAGCCGCTGAAAAATCCATGGCGGGAATGGCAAAGTGCAGTGTCACGAAAAAAACCTCACGCTATCTCGCGTACACCGCCGTTCCGCAAGCCAGCCTCGTAGAGTCTGCCGCATGCCAGGAACATGGAATACTTGGTCGACATCAGAACCGTGCCGGTCTCTTTCGCTATTTCAACCAGGTCGCTGGTGGGTTTCTTGCCGCGAACGAATACGACGACCTTGATATCCAGAAGGTCAGCGGTTCGGAGCACCTGCGGATTCATGAGACCAGTCAGCAGAACAACCCGTTCCTTGACAAAAGCCATGACATCGCTCATCAAATCGGCGCCGCAGGCGGCCTGAACTTCAAGGTCAGCGAATTCTTCGCCCGCAAAAAAGGCGGCGTCAAGAATATCCGCAATTTCTCTGACTTTCATGGTGACTCCTGTAATTGTTTTTAAAGCGGCATTCTGCCGCGGAACGAGCGGGCGAGCGTCAAACGGTCCGCGTACTCCAGATCACCGCCGACGGGGATGCCGGTCGCCAGCCTCGTTACGGCCACCCCTTCCTGCTCCAACACTTTCCGGATATAGAGGGCGGTTGTATCGCCTTCCACGGTCGGGTTGGTGGCAAGCACCACTTCCTGAATGGGTACGCTTTCATTCCGGCTTTTCCTGATCCGCTGGATGAGGCTGGCGATTCTCAATTTATCCGGCCCGATGCCGTCGAGCGGGGAAAGGAGGCCGCCCAGCACATGATACAAGCCGCGGTACTCCCGCGACGCTTCGATCGTGATGACGTCCTGCGGCTGTTCGACAACGCAGAGAATTCGCCTGTCCCGATCCAGCCCTGAGCAAACCGGGCAGGGGTCGGATTCGGTATAGGAACCGCAGACGGAACAGAATTTTATCTGGTTCTGCAGGCCGGCAATCTGCTCAGCGAGGCTCTGCGCAAACCGGGGATCCGCCTTGAGCAGGTAATAGGTCATGCGGAGCGCGCTTTTTCTCCCGATGCCCGGAAGCCGGGTAAACAGCGTCACCAGATCTTCAAGCGCTTTCATCAGACGGTTCCGAAAGGATTGCCGCTGCCTCCGAACAACCCGGGAGGAATCGGCATGTCTCCCATGCTGGCGGCCAGCTCTCGCTGAATCGCCTCTTTGACCTTATCCGCCGCGTCATGGTGCGCCGCGCGGATGAGGTCCCCCAGCATGGCAGGATCCAAGGGGTCAACCACTTCTGGAGCAATCTCACAGCCAAGCATTTCCATTTCGCCGCTTAAGGTGATTTTTACCATTCCGCCGCCTGCCTGGCCTGTCGCCCGGATAGCCGCAGTCCGCTGCCGCAGTTCATTGGCCCGCGCCTGAATCGCCTGAGGGTTCTTGATCATATTCATGATGTCTGACAAATCCATAGTTTATTCCTGCTCCTCGATATCGAATATTTCAAGGCTTGCGCTTCCTGAAAAAGCTTCAGTTTCCGGATCGCTTTCAACAGCGCTTGGCTGAAGCGCCGCGGTTTTTCCGGCCGGTTTTGCCGGCGCGTTCGCATCGCCCGCAGGGGCGGCTGTGATCCCCACCAGCTTGCCTTTGAAAAATCGCTCCAGCCTCTGGATGGATTCACGTTCTTCAAGTGTCAGCGGTTGGTTTTCTTTGGCTCCAGCCGAATTCGATGGCGCTGCGGCGGAGGAAGGCGTGCACGATGCAGGCGCAACATCGCTGAAACTCCTGGGCTGATCCCGCAAAATTCCTGCCTGCGCAACCGCTTCGCTCCCTTCGTCTTCGGCTGAAAGCTCAGCGTCCTCATCGGGGCCGAAGGTTATTTCGATTTTTTGCGGCGCTCCTCTCAGCTGGGCGAGGATTTCCGCAATTATGCCCAGAAAGCGCTTCAGCAGGTCGGCTTCCATCTGGGTGTTGACCGGCATGATGAGGACATCGCGATTCATCCGCCAGGG
>CAZZJJ010000040.1:0-9795 GCA_964654405.1 uncultured Treponemataceae bacterium | reverse complement strand
TGGTGGATCAGAACGAAAAACTGGTCGGCTTCGGGATTACCGTTCCGAATCTTTCTGATGCGCTGTATAGGTGCAAAGGGCGCCTCTTCCCGTTCGGCTGGTTCTGGCTGCTTCGCGCTCTGAAAAAGCCAACCAAAATCGATATGCTGCTCGTAGCGGTTAAAAAAGAGTATCTGGCGCGCGGAGTTGTGGCGATTTTGATGACAGCGCTCAATAAAAGCGCTATCGAGAACGGCATCAAAGTGTCAGAAACCAATCCGGAACTGGAAACGAATTACCAGGTTCATGGCCTTTGGAAGGACTATCCCAAGCGCCAGCATAAGCGGCGCAGGGTGTACCTGCGGCTTTTAAAGGATTGAAAAGCCGTTACGACTGATTGTTATCCAATCTCGGGCTCTCTGAGGTACAGGGGGCCTGAGGTGTCAGGTTCCGGTCCTTCAGTGTTCAGTTTATCAAGCGCAAGGCTGACAAGTCCGCGCATTCTCGCTTCTGTGCTTCCTTCGTCAATGACAAAGCCTGGGCGTTCTCCAGCGAGCTCCCTAAAAAGCTCAGCATCGGGTCCTGTAAAGAGGATGTCCGGGTAGCTGTCCAGTTTTTCGACCAGATCCTGAAAGCTTATGTCCAGATAATCGCCTTGCCTGCGGCCATGAAAATACATTGCCGCGTAGAGCCTGTTTTTCCTGGCGTCCATGACAGGGACGACAGGGCCTGCAAGTTCACCGAAAGGCCGGGCAAGACAGTCCAGAGTCGGCACCGCGACCCAGGGGATGCCGAGCGCCATGGAAAGGCCTTTTGCGGTCGCCATGCCGATTCTGAGGCCGGTAAATGAACCGGGGCCTTGTGTGCAGGCGATAAGCGCAATGCTGTTCATTGCCAGCTTTGCCTCGTCCAGCACGGACGAGATTGTCGGGAGCAGGGTTTCCGAATGTCTGAAGCCTGAAACTGAACGAAAAGCAAAGCGGTTTTCAGCAGCAGCACTGACCGCGACTTCAAGCTTTTCCGCGGCTGTATCGAATACTAGTATGTTCATGAAAAAAGCTCCTCGAGCCAGGCTCCCTCCAGCTCTATAGTCCTGGCGCCATCTTCGGCGACTGAAATTCTGATGCGGGCAAGATCTTCTAGCGCTATGCCGGATGTCAGCAATGGCGCGATCCGTTCGCTCCATTCGATAATGGAAAGACTGCCTGGCGTGCCCAGCAGTTCCATGATGCCGGTTTCCAGAAAATCATCGGCTCCGCTCAAGCGATACGCATCGATATGGTGCAGAATCAGCCTTCCCTGATAATCCGATTGTATTGTATAGGTTGGAGAGGTCACTTCTTCCTGAATCCCCAATCCCCGGGCTATGCCCTTGGTCATCGTTGTCTTGCCAGCCCCGAGATCGCCTGAAAAAGCGATGACCTTGCCTTCCGGGGCATTTTTTCCAATAATGCTGCCCAGTTCCATGGTTTGAGCCGGTGTTGTTGTCCTGATCAGCTTCAGAATAAACCTCACACAATGTTGGGTTTTACCGCCGTTTTTCCAATATTTTTTGTATGAAAAATATTGGTTGCATCAGCGCAAAAGCGAATTTATACTATACCAAGATTCAGCCGATTACTATAGTATCTTGGTTCTACAGGAGATTCTCATGACAGAAAGTGGTTTGTTGTTTACCGCCTCCGACGGAAAGAATATCGCCTATCAAAAAGTGCTTCCTGCGGGCAAACCTAAAGGGATCATCCTGATTGGTCATGGCATGAACGATTATGGAAGCCGTTTCATGCATCTTGCTCTGCCTCTGGGCGAAGCGGGTTTTGCGGTGTTCCTGCCTGATCTCCGGGGGCATGGTGATACCGACAAAGACGCAAACCGCGGCTATCTCGCGGATGAAAATGGCTTTGAGCGTGTTCTGGAAGATATCATGGAATTAGGGGATCTGGCGGTCAAAGAGTGCGGACAGATTCCGCTATTCTATTTCGGCCATTCTTTTGGAGCATTGCTCGGCATGGCACTCGCGGGAATCTATGGCAAGTATTTTGAAGGCATTGTTTTATCAGCTCCGCCGCAAAAGCCCGATCCGCTTCTGGATTTCGCGGGCGGCATTGTCGTCAGCATCGGTTTGAAATCCAAAGGGCCGCACGCTCCGGCAAAACTGCCGCGGCAAATGACATTCGGCGCTTACGCAAAAACTGTACCAAACCCCAAGACCGATTGCGACTGGATCAGCAGGGATCAAGATGTTGTCGACGCCTATGTCGCTGACCCAAAATGCAATTTCATTTGCAGCTACAGCTTTTATCAGGATCTTATGCATGGTGTCAGAAAAGTGTATAGCGATGGTTTTTTCAATTCGATTCCGACCAGTTTGCCTGTCCTGCTGTTTGCCGGTTCTAACGACCCGGTTGTCGGAATGAGAGCGGGATTCCAGAAAATTGAGAAATTGTTCAAATCACTCGGCCTGACCGATTTTGAGTCAAAGTGCTATGAAGGGAATCGCCATGAATCCATCAACGAACTCAATAAAGACGAAGTCATCGCTGATGTTTGCGATTGGTTTACCCGGCATATTGCATAAATGCTGAAATTGATTGCATAATTTATCAAGGGTCCATGAAATATCCATTATCCAGTGAGGCTTCTTCGTGTTCATTCGATATCACCGGGACAAAAACGGAAAGCTGGTTCAGCAAGCGGTAGTCTATACCGAAAAAGAACATGGCATTGCTCGAGATGCCATAGATGCCGATGCGATAAAGGTTATCGAGCGTCTCAAGGAAGCCGGGTTCAAGGCTTTCATCGTCGGCGGCGCGGTTCGCGATCTCTTGCGGGGTAAAAACCCAAAGGATTTCGATCTTGTTACCGACGCCATTCCTGCGCGGATTAAAAAGATTTTCAGAAATTCCAGAATCATCGGCAGACGGTTCCGGTTGGTTCATATTTATTTTGGCGATAAGATTTTCGAAGTCAGCACCTTCCGTTCGATTGTCAATGGCTCGGTAGGGAATGAGTTCGGAACAATCGATGAAGATGTGCTGCGCCGCGATTTCACGATCAACGCGCTCTATTTCGACCCGATTGAAAATATCATTGTCGACTATGTCGGAGGTTTTGAAGATGTCCGCGAAGGCATCTTGAAACCGATTATTCCGCTTGGCGATATTTTTGCCGAAGATCCAGTCAGAATGGTTCGGGGTATAAAATACGCCATCGCAGCCAACTGTGTAATTCCGCCAAATGTTCAGAAGCAGATAAGAAAGGATTCCCAGATGCTGGCGGGAGTGAGCGCTTCGAGGATGACCGAGGAGTTTTTCAAAATTCTCGCGTCAGGCAAGTCCGCGGAAATAATCCAATCGCTCTGCAATTTCAGGCTTTTCGAGTATTTTGTTCCGCATATCTGGGCGCGGATGGAAGCATCACCTGAGTACCGGGAAGCATTGCTGGCGGATCTCGCCGCTCTAGATGCCCAGAATGTAAGCCTTGCGCGTACGCTTTTGCAGGATGAATCAGCAGAAGCTTTGAATCAGGAAAAGAAGAGCGTCTCAGTGCTTCTGTCCTATTTGCTGAAACGATATGTCTCGGAGAAACTGGCTTCATTGAAATCTGATGGGACAGGCGAACTGCCTCCATCTGAGGTTTTCAGGGCTTCTCTGCTGGACGCGCGGGCTTTTGTAATGCCCATGAATCCGCCCCGCGTCGAGCTTGAGGCTGCAATGATGATGATCTTCAAGAACCTCGGTATCAGCCCTCTGCGCAAGCCGGAAAGAAAAAGACGCTCATGGAAACCTGTTTCGAAGCAGGGCGAGCGCCTTCTGGCTGACAAAGAGCAGCGCTAAACCGGGTAAGCGGATTCGCGTACTTGACAACAAGGCATCAAGTTTTTCACTATAGGAACCGTGAACCCAGAAAAGCTTTCACTGCTTGCCGATGAAGAGCTCATCCTTCTTGCCGATCGAATGGGCATCTTCATTCCTGAGGGATTGGATCGCCGGTTCATTATCGAAGAAATCATCACAGCGCTGGATGATGACGATCATGAGCGGGTGTTCAGCCACGATGGAACCGGCCATGTCGAAGAAAAAAAATTTTCAGGTTCACGCAGTCTCCCTGCTGTCGGTTTTGAAAAAAGCGGCTTCCCTGAACGATACAATGAAACCATGATTCGAGCGCTTCCCCGAGATCCTGCCTGGATTTATACCTACTGGGACCTGTCGGAGCAGAAACGTGAATCACTGTCCGGGGATGACGAAAATTTCGAGCTTTTTCTGCGCGTTGTTGAATTGCAGCCTGAAAGCGGCCACAAAAAGGATTTTTTCGACATATCGATATCGCATGATGACTGGAAATGGTACATCAACATTCCCAGCCCGGGTGAAACCTACAGGATTGACCTTTGCGTCCGGAAGAACGGAGCCGCGAAAGTTCTTGCCCGGTCGAATGAGGTCAGGATGCCCATTTTCTTTGTGCGCCATGCCCAGAGAATTCCCAAGATGACAAAAAGCCTGCTGCTTTTGTCAGGCATTGAGGATTTGCACCTTTTTGAGCAAAAGGAAGAGAACCCTTCTAGAATTCTTTTCGATAATGGAGAATAGAACGTGCATAACCAGAGGCCGATGCTCGCTCTTGTATTGAATGCTCATCTTCCTTTTGTCCGAAAGCCCGAATTCCCCGAGTTTTTCGAGGAACGATGGCTTTTTGAGGCGCTCTCCGAAACTTATCTCCCTCTCTTGCGCCTCTTTAAAAAGCTCGAATCGGATTCCATACCCTTCAAACTCAGTCTAGCCATTTCGCCCACCTTGCTTTCAATGCTCTCGGACAAACTGCTCGCGGATCGCTTTGTCAAATATCTGCAAAAGCAAATCGAACTTGGAGAGCGGGAAAAGGAGCGGCTTGCGGGAGATCCTGTCTTTGCCCCGCTTGCCGCTCTGTATCATTCGTTGTACCTGCGGAATCTGGCGGATTTTGAAACGCTTTACGGCCGGGAAATTCTGCCCGCCTTCGATTATTACTATAAAAAAGGCAAAATCGAGATTCTGACCAGCGGGGCGACTCACGCTTTTTTACCCCTCTATCAGGATGTGCCGGAAGCCTTGCTCGCTCAGATTGAGACAGCCATCGTTGCGCACCGATCGATATTTGGCAAAAACCCCCAGGGCTTCTGGCTGCCGCAGCTGGGATGGTATCCTGCCCTCGGCAAGATTTTGCGCGAATACAATATCAAATACACGATTGTCACAACGCGGGGTGCTTTGCTCGGAAACCCAACACCGCTTTTCGGTTCATTCTCGCCGGTTACAACCAGCGATGGGCTCAATGTATTCATCCGCGACGCGGGAGCCACAAAAGCTGTCTGGTCCGAAACCGAAGGATATCCCGCTGATCCCGTATATCGGGATTTTTACCGCGATATCGGCTATGATCTCGATTCTTCTTTTGTCAAGCCATATCTGGGTGATTCTGTCGAGCATGGCTTTACCGGCTTTAAATATTGGGCGATCACCGGCAGAACGGATCAAAAGCGGCCATATGAACCGGGAGCGGCTGCTGCAAAGGTTCTGGAACATGCGCATGCCTTCCTCGAAGAGCGAAAAACCACGGCCAGAGCAGCTGGCTTTCTGATGAAGGACCGGAAACCGCTGATTGTCTGCCCCTATGACGCCGAACTTTTCGGCCACTGGTGGTTTGAAGGTCCACTCTTCCTTGAGGCGCTGTTCCGCACTGCGGCCCGAAAACATGGGCCTGAGGAACTCGAATTCGTTACCTTGGCTGAGTATCTTCGGCACAACCCGGAAAACCCTCATTCCGACCCTGAATTTTCATCCTGGGGGGAGGGCGGCTATGCTGAAGTCTGGCTGGATGGCAGCAATGACTGGGTCCATCGCCACAGCCACAAAATACTGGAGCGAATGGTCGAACTGGCGGAGCGCTTCCCCAATGAAAGCGGTCTTCGTGAACGCATCCTGAACCAGGGCGCCAGGGAGGCCTTGCTCGCCATGACCTCCGACTGGCCGCTCTTGCTTCGCTCTGGCAAGTCCTCCGGTTTTGCCCAGCAGCAGATTGTGGAAGCGGTCAAGAATTTCAACCGCATCTACGAAATGCTCTGCGCCAACACGGTGGACACCGAATGGCTCACCACCCTGGAAAAGCGGGATAATTTATTCCCCGCCATCAATTACCGTATTTTCGCACCAAAGCGCTAGCGAACGCTTCACTCCGTCTTTTTCCTCTGCTGGCGATTATTATAGCAAAGCTTCTCAAGGAGTTTTCGAATGAATGTAGTGATTATCGGCGCGCAGTGGGGCGACGAGGGAAAAGGCAAGATTGTCGACTACCTCGCGCGAGATGCGGGGATTGTCGTACGGTTTTCCGGCGGAGCGAATGCAGGGCATACCATTGTGCTTTCAGGCACAAAATATGCCCTCCATCTGGTTCCTTCAGGAATTCTGTATTCCGACAAGATTGTCATCCTCGGTTCCGGCATGGTTATCGATCCGGAAGCTTTATTCACCGAACTGGACGGGCTCAAGGCCAAGGGCATTGACTGGGAAGGCCGGGTGCTGATCTCCGACCGGGCTCATCTCGTTCTGCCGCGCTATAAAGATGTCGACCGCGAAATGGAAAGCAATCGGAAAAAGCCCATCGGCACAACGGGACGGGGTATCGGCGTCGCCTACGCCTTCAAGGCATCGCGGGATGGCATCAGAATCGCCGATATCGATGATGAGGACCGGCTCCAGAATCTCAGTGAAGAAGACAAAGCCTTCATCAACAAATGGCGGGACAAGCTTAAGCCCATGGCTACGGACCTGGCTGCCTATATCAGCCGCCACCGGAATTCCTGGACGCTTTTTGAAGGCGCTCAGGGTGCGCTCCTTGATATCGATACTGGAACCTATCCTTTTGTATCATCGGGGATGTCCTGCGCAGCAGGCGCGGCTGCCCAGGGCGGCATCGGACCTCGGCGGATCGACCGCATACTGGGAGTCTTCAAGGCATATACAACCCGGGTCGGCAATGGTCCTTTCCCGACCGAGTTCAAAGACGATTCTCCGGACTCCCTGTCCAACTACATTCGGACGACCGGCAACGAATATGGTGTAACGACCGGCAGACCGCGGCGATGCGGGTATCTGGATCTGGTCGCGCTCCGCTACGCCTGCATGGTCAACTCCATTGACCGGCTTGTCCTCACACATCTTGATGTGTATGACGCCCTTGCTGAATTTGAAGCCTGTGTGGCTTACAGAATCGACGGAAAAGTCGTCGAGGATTTCCCGGCATCCATCCGGGACCTGGAGCGGGCGGTTCCGGTTCTTAAAAAATTTGACGGCTGGAAAATGCCCATCAGCGCATGCCAGAGCTGGGAGGAGCTTCCCACGAAAGCGCGGGAATATGTCGAATTTATAGAAACCTTTACCGAGACGCCGATTTCCATTGTATCGGTCGGCTCGGACCGCCAGCAGACTATCGTGAGGGAAAGCCCGTGGACAAGATTCTGATTCTGGACTTCGGCAGTCAGTACACCCAGCTGATAGGCCGGAGGGTTCGCGAACTGGGCGTCTATTCTGAAATCATACCCGGTGACAGTCCACTCAATGAGACGCACCTGAAAGATTGCACCGGTATCATCCTTTCGGGCTCTCCATTCAGCGCCTATGAACCTGATTCGCCAATAATTCATTCCAGCGTCTATGATTGCGGTCTTCCGATCTTGGGAGTCTGCTACGGCATCCAGCGTATGACCCTCGATGCCCGCGGCCGGGTCGCAAAACTTGAAGAACGCGAATACGGGAAAAAGGCAGTCGCGGTCAGGACCGGGATCGATGACCCCTTGCTCAAGGGAATCCCTGCTTCCTTTATCAGCTGGATGAGCCATGGGGATTCGATTGTCAGCCCCGGCGAAGGCTGGGAAGTCATCGGCGATTCAGACGGCAACATACCCGCGATCCTCAGGCATGAAAAGCTTGCCCGCTGGGGGGTGCAGTTCCATCCGGAAGTGAGCCACTGTGAATTCGGAACGGTTCTGCTTTCCAATTTTGTGTTTGGCATCTGTAAAACGAAGGCTGGCTGGTCGATGCAAGCCTATCTGGACCAGGAAGCCGAAAAAATCCGCACAACCATTCAGGACAGACCGGCGCTTCTTCTTATCTCCGGCGGCGTGGATTCCACGGTAGCAGGCGCCTTTTTGCTCCGTGTCCTCGGACCTGAGCAGGTGTACCTCTTGTATATCGACACCGGTCTCATGAGAAAGGCCGAAAGCGAAGAAGTTATGGCCAATCTGGCCAGGCTGGGCGCAAAGCACCTTTATAAGGCGGATGCCGAAGCACGTTTCCTGACTGCCTTGGCTGGTGTCGCTGATCCCGAAAAAAAGCGCCGGATAATCGGCGATATGTTCATTACAGTTCAGGAAGAAGAAGTCCAGCGGCTTGCGCTTAAAGACGCTTTTTTAGTCCAGGGCACGCTCTATACCGACCTCATCGAATCCGGCAAGGGAGTGGGGAAAAAAGCCCAGGTCATCAAGAGCCACCACAATGTGCGCAGTCCGCTCGTAGAAGAAAAACGGCGCAAGGGCCTTGTCATCGAGCCGCTGGACCGCCTGTACAAGGACGAGGTCAGGGCTTTGGGCAGGCTTTTGGGGCTTCCTGAGTCGGTTGTGGGCCGCCATCCTTTCCCGGGGCCGGGGCTGGGAGTCAGAATTCTTGGCGCTGTCGATCGGGAAAAATGCGACATCCTCCGCAACGCTGACGCGGTTTTTATAGAAAAGTTGCGCGAACTCGGTCTGTATGACAAAATCTGGCAGGCATTTTGCGTCTTGCTTCCGGTGCGATCCGTTGGGGTTGCGGGAGACGAACGCAAATACGGCTATGTGGCAGCATTACGGGCGGTCACCAGCGAAGATGGCATGACAGCCCAGGTCTACCCCTTTGACGCCGCTGACCTGATCGCAATTTCTTCAGCCATTACCAATCGAGTGCCGGAAATCGGGCGTGTGGTGTATGATGTCTCGTCCAAGCCGCCTGCAACAATCGAGTGGGAATAAGCTGAAGTCCCACCTTTAATCAGTTTCTTCGGGATATTGGTGGAGCGAACCATCAGGCGCCCGCAGTATCCAGAAATCGCCCTCGCGTCCGACAACGCTTTCAGGAAGGTACAGTTTTCCGGCGCCGTCGGGCGCGTCCACCGCGTAGCGCGGCAATTCCAGCCCCGACAGCTGTTTTCTGAGTTCAGCATACAACGCAAGCCCCTTGGACAGCGGGACGCGGAAGTGCCGTGTGCCCGCCGCCAGATCTCCTTGAAACAAGTAATACGGATCGATACCAATTCGCGTCAGCCTGGAAAAGAGGCTGACCAATGTTTCGAGATTGTCATTGATGCCTCGAAGGAGAACAGTCTGGCTGTGCACGGGAAGCCCTGTCTCTATAAAAAGCCTTGCTTTTTCGACAAAAACATCAGAAAGCTCTCTCGGGTGGTTAATATGCAGAACCACCTGCAGTGGTTTGAACCGCTTCAGCATGCCGACAAATTCCCGGGTTACCCGTGAGGGCAGGGTAACCGGCATTCTCGTGCAGAGCCGGATGAGAATATTCGCGCCAGCTTCCCTGATGCCTGAAAAAAGCTTTGCAAGCCGGGCATCCGAGGCAGTCAGCGGGTCTCCGCCCGATATGAGCACCTCGCGCACTTCCTGATGCGCTTTCAGGTAATCGATGAGCCTGTGTTCCGCACTTTCCGAAATAAAGCCGCGTTCCTGCGGCAGAAGGCTTCGCCTGAAACAATGCCGGCAGAAGAGCGCGCATTCGCCGGTTGTCCGGAGCAGTA
>CAZZJJ010000039.1:0-9961 GCA_964654405.1 uncultured Treponemataceae bacterium | reverse complement strand
TAATGGAAACCCTATGGCAAATCAGCCAAAAAATCAATATAGACCCGAGGCGCATTCTCAGCAATGAGCCGATGTCCAGGCATACAACCTTTCAAATCGGCGGACCTGCCGATATTTTTCTTGCTATTGCCTCATTGAACGAATTGTCGTCCGCTCTTTCCTTCTTTCGCGGACGCGGGATTCCATGCTTTGTCCTAGGGGGCGGTTCCAACCTGCTTGTCGGCGACCGGGGCATTCGCGGCGCTGTCCTCGACCTTTCCGGCATGCGCGGCTGTACGAGAATCGGCACTGTCATCAAGGCGCAGGCCGGATGCAGTGTGGAAGCGCTCTGCGAAGAAGCTTTGGCCTCCGGGCTTGGCGGTTTGGAAGATTTCTACGGACTGCCAGGCACGGCGGGCGGAGCGATTTTCATGAACGCCCGCTGCTACGAGCGGGATTTTTCAGCACCGGTCAACACCATTACTGCTATGTCGCCTGAGGGAATTATTCGAACCATACCCACAGCCGAATTGCGCTGGGCCTACAAAAAAAGCCTCTTCCAGCCTGGCGAAGCCATGGACGGCTGGATCATTCTCTCGGCTGACTTCCAGTTGGCCCCTGCTGATGCCGGCACTGTCGCCTCCATCATGCGGATGAGAAAAACAGACCGAATGATGAAGGGACACTACCGTTATCCTTCGGCTGGTTCGCTGTTCAAAAACAATCGTGCATTTGGAAAACCGACCGGTGCGATTCTGGAAAGTCTCGGACTCAAGGGATATAGGATCGGCGATGCCGGGATAGCGACTTTCCACGCCAACATCTTCATCAATTACGGGAAGGCGAGCGCGCGCGACATGCTGACGCTTATCCAGACGGCCCGGGATAAGGCCTGGCAGAAGCTTGGCATCGAGCTGGAGCCTGAAGTGCTGATGGTCGGGGAATTCTGACCGAATTCACGGCTCTTGGAGGCTTCCGGTAATCTTCAGCCTTCTCCTCTGTGCTTTTCCTTGCGTTTTATGCCGAGACTGCATACAATTGCTGTATGGACTTTTTCAATGAACCGGTCGGAATTTTTTCAGTCATCCTGGCCGTCGCGCTTGTCGCCCCATTTCTTGCCGATAAACTTGGCATTCCAATCATAGCGTCCATGACGCTCGCGGGAATCATGCTCGGTCCGGAACTGCTGGGGGTTCTCGATGCCACCATGTTTCTCCAATTCATGGCCTCGCTTGGAACAGCCTATGTTTTTTTTATTTCGGGCACCGAGAGCAGAGTTCAGCTGAGTCCAGCTTCGGGCGGCAAAAGCCTTCTCTTCGGCGGGATTACCTTCACGCTCCCCATGCTGGCTGGTTTTGCTTTTGGCCGTTTTGCATTTGGCATGGATTTGGCGTCATCCCTCCTTCTGGGTGCGTTCTTTGCCTCTTCCGGACATTTCCGCCTACCTCTGCTGTTCCGGAAAGATGTGCTCGCTCACCCATCAGCGAGAGTCGGCAAGGAGGGCGCGGGTATCGCACGTATTCTAGCCATGCTTATTTTGCTTTTTTTCAATATCGTGATTCCCGGACAGCCGCTCCGTTTCGGTATCCAGCACCTGGTTTTTGCGCTCGTGTATCTTGCGCTGATTGCCGCAGCAGTGCCGATCATAGCCCGGGCGGTGTTCCGGAAAATCAAGGCTGACAGCTCTCTTGGCACAACCTTCATTCTGCTGGTGATGTTTGCCGCTTCCTTTGGCGCGCTGCTGGCCGGCGCTCCAACCTATTTCGGCGCTTTTGCCGCAGGCCTGGCTCTGGCTCCGGTTTTCGATTCTTCGAGGGGTGCCAGCTCGAAACTCGATTTTATCGGCGAAACGCTGTTTCTGCCCTTCCTTTTAATTTTCCTTGGAATTTCTGCCGATTTCTCCGCAGCCGCGCCAATATCCGCAATTATCATCCTGATTGCCGGATCAGTTCTTTTCGGTATGGGTTCCAAGATCGCAGCAGCGTTGACAGCTGGGAAAATTCTGCGCTACAACCGAACCGACACGATCCTGCTTTTGAGTTATTCAGCATCCTTTGCGTCCTTTTCGCTGGTTTTCGCTTCAGTCGCGACAAATTCAGGACTCTTCAGCAAGCCGCTTTTAAGCGGGGCGATCATCCTGGTCATGGTATCCTCCAGCCTTGCTTCTCTCATGGCGAGGCATTCAGGCTCGCTCATCCTTTCTGAAGACCATCAGGAAGACGCCGGAACTTCCAAAGCCCAGCCTGAACGGATTCTCGTTGCTTTGTCAAAGCCAGCGACAGCCAACCGGCTCGTCGAACTTGCCTGCTTGGCGGCGCAATCTTCCCACAGGCTGATTTTCCCGCTCGCAGTCATTACGGATACCTCGGGAAACATTGAAGCCCGAAACGCAGCGGAAACGATGCTTTCAGCAGCTGTGATGCGGGCGGACGCATCCCGGACCGTTGTCCTTCCCATGACAAAAACAAGCGTCAACCCGGCGGAGGGAATCCTCAGTGCAGCTGAAGAAGCAAACGCAGACACCATAGTGATTGGATGGAATAAACCGCCGCGCCTGTCCAACGCGTTTTTTGGATCGGTCATAGAACAGACTGTCAACGCCAGTTCTCAGATGGTTGTCATAGCGCGGGCGATGGATGCCTTTGCAGCGCCGCATCTGGTGCTGATCGCACCGCCATTATGCGAACATCATCCGGGGTTCCCCCAGGCTGTCAGTTTTATCGCTGCCATCGCGGAAAAAAGCCGCGCGAAAGTACATTTGGCCACTTTGTCTGGAAATGCTTCAACCATCAGCTCAGTTCTGAATTCCAAGGGATTGAAAATCGAACACCCATTTCTGGAGATCTCCGCATGGAAAGATTTTAGCCAGCTCATGAAAAAACTGCCGGCTGGCAACAAGCAGTTTGCCTTGCTTTCAGCGCGGCCTTCAGAACCATCATGGCATCCAGCGATGGAAAAACTGCCCCATATCGTGGGGGAATCCTTCCCTGACTCTGATCTCCTGATGCTGTACTTTTCCAATTCGGGAATAACCCCTTTGAATGCCCCGCAGAAAGAAAGCGCAGAGTTGGAGACGCAGGAAACAGCCGCTGGTTTGTCAGTCCCGAATATGGCTTCAGAAGCTCTCACACTTCTGCGCAATGCCATCAATCAGGGCCGGGTCAGGGTGAACATGGAACATACCGCAATTTCAGACAGCATGTTCGAGCTGGTGGCCTCAGCTTTTCCGTATGATCGCGCCTTTACCGGAAAGATGAGCTCCCGCCTTGTGGAAATCCTTCAGCGCCAGCCAATCGAAATGTCGCCGGGAGTGCTGCTGGTTCATGAGCGAGTCCCCTCCATAACCGAATCGATTGTCTGCATGGGTTCCAGCAGGAATGGATTGAGAATCTCTTCGCTTGATCAGCCCATACAGATAATTATCCTCATTTTTGTGCCGGAAGAGCAAATTCCCGAAAAACACTTGGCGCTGCTGGGTAAAATTGCGTATTTATTTAATGAGAAAAATCTTGCCGAGTATCTAATCGAGGCAGCCACGCCCGAAGATGTATTCGCGAAACTGCAATGAGGTGATGCCAATGATCGATTTTCTGACAGCGACAGGAATCAGCTTCCTGGTCAATATTCTGTTCTTTTTGATTGCGGTGCGCAGAAAAAGCGATATTGTCACAGATCTATCTTACGGGTTATCCTTTTTTCTGACCGCACTGGTGCTTGTCTACCTGCATGGTATAGCTGGCGCGGTTTCTCTGGTGCCATTTATCCTGGTTATGCTCTGGTCCTTGCGGATTGCGGGCTTTCTGTTTCTCAGAATCCTGACCTTCAAAGTGGACCATCGATTTGACGGAAGAAGGGAAGATCCGGTCAAGTTTGCAAAATTCTGGGGCTTGCAGGCTATTTCAACCTCCATCATCATGCTGCCGGTTCTCGCGACCATCTCAAATCCGTCGTCTTCCTTTTCTTTCCTTCAGATTATCGGAAGCCTTATCGCGCTGACAGGAATCGTCCTTGAAGCGATCGCTGACCATCAGAAATTCAAATTCAAAAAAGCAGGCAAGACAGGATTCATCTCCACCGGCCTCTGGTCGTGGTCCCGGCATCCGAACTATTTCGGAGAAATGCTGGTCTGGTGGGGACTTTACCTCTATGCCGTGCCGATGCTTGCTGGATGGTGGCACCTTGCGATTTTAGGGCCTGTATACATCACTTCGCTTTTGCTCTTTGTCAGCGGCATTCCGCTTTTGGAAAAATCGGCGGATCAGAAATTCGGGCAGGATCCTGAATATGCCGCGTACAAGGCGCGAACGAGCATTCTGATTCCAAGGCCTCCGCGTCTGCCAGGGAAAACCGGCAAGCGAAGCACCATGGGAATCCCTGCCGTGCATTCCCTCGATATGGAAAAATTCAAGGGCAGATGGTATGAATTGGCGCGAATACCACTCCCTGTTGCAAGGGACTGGGTTCAAACCAGTGATGTCTATGAAGAAGGAAAAGATGGCTTCTGGAATGTCCGGTATGAAGGCAAAGCAGGCGGCGCTTCCGGGCCTGCCAAAGTGCTGAAGCAGAAACTTCGCATTCCTGACCCAGCAAAACCAGGGGAGATGGAGGTCAGCTTCATTCCCGGAGTCTGGATGAAGTACCGGCTTATTTATTTTTCAGAAGATGGCAAGGCCATGCTGGTAACCAGCAAAAAGATGAAGTATCTCTGGATCATGTCCCGCCTGCCGCAGATTCCGGAAGAGGCCTATGCTTCGCTGGTAGCCAAAGCGTCGGAATTCGGTTTTGACGTGGCTCTGCTGGAAAAAGTTCCGCAATAAGCCGAGGCCAATAATAAAGGCACCGACCCGTGTCAGCGCCTTTTTCAGCCAGCTTTTTCATGATTCATTTTTATTTCGAAAAAGCCGCACGATCATAAGAAGCAATTTCAGACTGCTTGCTTCCCTTCCTGAACTGCCTGGATATTCATCGGAATGAGTTTGTGTTTTGCCGGCGGGAAGAATGACTTCAGGACAGCCTCGAAAGTATCGAGTTTGACCGCTCCGGTCACCTTGCTCAGCGCGCCCATCATGACCATGTTTGCGATTCTGACATCGCCGATTTTCTCAGCGATTTCATTGCACGGCACATGAACAATTCTGGCGTCAGGGCGGTTGGGGTCCTTCTTGACCAGGCTCGAATTGACCAGAATCACGCCGCCTTCTTTGCACAACTCTTCGGCGATTGGAACAGAATCCTGGTTCATGACAACCACGGAGTCAGCTTTGGTAACCAGCGGACTCGCGATTTCCGCATCGGATACAATGACGGAAGCGCGGGCGATACCGCCGCGCTTTTCAGCGCCATAGAATGGAAAGAATGTAACCTGCAATCCCTCTTTCATCGCGCAATAGACCCACATCTGGCCAAGAGAAATTACGCCCTGTCCGCCAAAGCCAGCCATAAACGTCTTTTCTTTCATGGTTTGCTCCTTATTAGTTCTGGGCGCTGGCAGCATCGCCTGCCGGAGCCAGGGTATTCTTGATTTCACCAAGCGGATAATAGGTGATCATGTTTTTCTCAAGCCAATCAATGGAATCAACCGGATCCATCTTCCAGTTGGTCGGGCACTGGGAGAGGATCTCAACCATCGTAAATCCTTCACCGCGCATCTGCGCTTCAAAGGCGGTTCGGATCATTTTCTTCGTCTTTTTGACGTTGATCGGATTATTGACAGCTCCGCGGGCAAGATATTTGGTACCCTGGAGTGTTGCGAGCAATTCGCAGACGCGGATGGGATATCCCATACCAGCATCGCCGGGATCTCGTCCAAGCGGAGCGGTGGTCGCATACTGCCCGACAAGAGTTGTCGGCGCCATCTGGCCGCCCGTCATGCCGTAAATTGCGTTGTTGACAAAGATGGTCGTAAATTTTTCTCCGCGGTTTGCAGCATGAATAATTTCAGCCGTGCCGATCGCAGCCAGGTCGCCATCACCCTGATAGCAGATAACCAGATGATCCGGGAGCATCCGCTTGACTCCGGTTGCCGCGGCGGGCGTTCTGCCATGAGCCGGCTGGACAGAATCAAAATCGAAGTAGAGGTCTGCCCAGATGGAGCACCCAACCGGGTTGGTAATGACTGCCTTTGTCTGCAATCCCATCTCATCGATTACTTCAGAGATAATTCTATGAATGACACCATGGCCGCAGCCAGGGCAGTATTTGGTCTGAATGGGTTTCAGGCTTTTTGGATGGCCGTATACAAGTTCCATATTCTTTCTCCTTGCTCTCAGCGAGCCAGAATCCGCTTCACTTCAGCAAGGACTTCTTCCTCGCTGGGAATAATTCCGCCGCACCTGCCGTAGAAATCGACAGGGGCTTTACCGTTTACCGCGAGCCGGACGTCTTCGACCATCTGGCCCATGCTCATTTCTACCGACAGGAAACGCTTGCCCATCGACGCAAGCTGATTGAGCCTATCATAGGGGAACGGCCACAGGGTAATCGGTCTGAAAAGACCGACTTTCAGGCCTTCCTTTCTGGCAGCCTGCAGGGCGCCGAGACTGATACGGGCGGAAGTTCCATAGGCAACAAGTATGATATCCGCATCTTCGACATCGATCTCCTCATAACGGCACAATTCTTTCTTTACTTGTTCATACCGTTTGAACCTGGCGATATTGGCGGTTTCAAGCTCGATGGGGACAAGGTTCATACTTGACACGTGATTAATGTCACGCTTCATTTCGGCTTGATGCCCGACCTTCCAGGGTTTTTCTGGAAGCGATTCTGGATCCTTCGATTCAGGAAGCACGACCCCCTCCATCATCTGGCCGATAAGCCCGTCTGCGAGAACAAGCACAGGAATCCGGTATCGGTCGGAGATATCGAATGCTTCATAGGTGAGGTCTGCCGCGTCCTGGACGCCTTTGGGCGCAAGGACAATGGTGTAGTATTCCCCATGGCCGCCGCCGCGGGTAGACTGGAAATAGTCTCCCTGGCTGGGGGAAATACCGCCGAGGCCGGGGCCTGAGCGCGCAACGTTGACAATGACCGCGGGAAGATCCGCACCGCAGAGGTATGAAATACCTTCCTGCTTTAAAGAGATGCCGGGGCTCGAGGAGCTGGTCATGGTCCTGACTCCTGTTGCCGCCGCGCCATACACCATATTGATGGCTGATACTTCGCTTTCAGCCTGAATGAAGGTTCTGCCCTTCGGAATCATATTCGCAGCCATGTAGGCTGTCAGTTCATTCTGAGGTGTGATGGGATATCCGAAATATGCCGTGCAGCCCGCTCGAATCGCGGCTTCACCGATTGCCTCGTTGCCTTTCATGAGGCGAATTTCTTCTGACATGAATGCCTCCTTACAGTTTGTAGACAGTAATTGCTACATCAGGACAAACCTGGAAGCAGTTACCGCAGGCGATACATTTCTCCGGAGCGACTGCCGAAGAAGGATAATAACCCCACGAGTTCGGCACGGTATCCGCGGCCAGAACCTTGGTTGGGCATGCCCTGACGCAGAGAAGGCATCCTTTGCACCTTTCCCGGTCGATGACTGGTTTCCCTTTATTAGCCATAGTGGCTCTCCTTTGATTGTCGCTTGCTATTTGCCCGCGCCGCTGGCAAGCGCGGCGAGCGCAATGGACGCAAGCTTGGTTTCCGCAGTATCCGCGCGGCTGGTCAGTACAATCGGCTTGGCCGCGCCCATCACAATTCCTGCTCCCTTTGCCTGAGCAAGATCGAGTAAACACTTGTACAGGATATTTCCGGCTTCGATATCCGGAGCGACAAGAATGTCGGCGTCCCCGGCGACATCGGAGACTATCTTTTTAATCCGGGCGCTTTCAGCGCTGATCGCGTTGTCGAGCGCAAGCGGACCATCGATGATACAGCCCTTGATCTGACCGCGCCGGTTCATCTGGGTTAGAATGGAAGCTGTGACGGTGCAGGGCATCTTGTCGGGGTTCACTTTTTCCACCGCTGCGAGCATGGCAACTTTCGGTGTTGCAACGCCCAGCGAATTTGATACCTTGACAGCCGATGCGATGATATCGATCAGCGCAGGAAGGTCCGGTGCGATATTGAGCGCCGCGTCCGTCACGACGAATAATTTATGATAGGTCGGAACTTCCATGACCGCCACATGGCTTGCGAGGCGTCCCGCATTGATTCCTGTTTCCTTGTTCAGAGCGGCTTTCAGCAAAAGCGAGGTGTCGATAATGCCCTTCATCAGAAAGGCAGCCTCTCCATTTCGAACTAACTCCACAGCTTTCACGGCTGAAGCGTACAGATCCTTCACCGGAATGATCTCGAATGCCGAAAGGTCCAGTCCTTTGCCGCCATTGGCTTCCTGCCGGGCCTTTTCAATCAATTCAGGATCACCCACCAGAATCGGTTCAGCGATGCCCGCTTTCCATGCGTCAGCGACCGCTTCAAGAACAGAAGCCTCCTGTGCCGCTGCAACAGCGATTTTCTTTCTTCCCAGCGACACTGCCTTTTCAATGATATCAGCTATATGGTTCATGCCGTATACTCCCTTATGACGATTTCGCCAGCCAAAGCTCCAAAGCCCGCCTGCGCCAAAGCCTCAAGTTCTCCCTCACCCGGATAAGCGATAACCGGGGCTATGAACGAGCACATTTTTTCAAGCCCCTCGACAATTTCTTTTCCATAGGCGATACCACCCGTCACAATGATGCCATCCACCTTACCGCAGGCGGCAGCGGCAAGCGCTCCGATAGCTTTGCCAACCTGATAAATGAAGGCATTGTAATACAGCGTTCCTGCCGGATCTCCTTCGTGGTAAAGCTTTTCCACGTCCCTCATGTCATTGGTGCCCAAAAAACTCACCATTCCGCCGGCTCCGGTTATCAGCTTCATGATTTCTTTTTCAGTGTATTTGCCCGAAAAGCAGAGCTTTGCGAGATCGCCCGCCGGCAGAGTGCCTGAGCGTTCTGGGCTGAAGGGGCCTTCGCCGTTCAAAGCCTGGTTGACATCCACAACTTTGCCTTCCTGATGCAAGCCCACGGATACACCACCACCTAAGTGCGCAACGATGACTGTCACATCTTCATACCGTTTCCCCCGTTCCCGGGCAAATCGCCGCGCCACCGCTTTCTGATTCAAGGCATGGAAAATGGATTTTCGGGTAAACAGCTTGTTTCCCGAAACCCGGGCCACATCAGAAAGCTCATCCACGACAACTGGATCTGCAATAAAGGCAGGAATTCCCAGCTCGCGGGCTATGTTGTCCGCAATAAGCGCACCAAGATTGGATGCATGCTCTCCGTAGCGTGCGGATTCCAGATCCTGCTTCATCGCCTCGTTGACCCTGTAGACACCGCCGGGAATCGGATGCAACAGCCCGCCACGCCCTACCACAGCCACGAGCCGCTTCATGTCAAATCCTTGCGCCTTGAGGGCATCCATGATCGCTTCATGCCTGAATCCATATTGAGCTGCGATTGACGGGTATTTTTTTATTTCGTCACTGGAATGGCTCACGGATTTATCAAAAAGCCGTGTATTTTCTTCAAAGACAGCAATCTTGGTTGAAGTTGATCCTGGATTTATCACGAGGATACACGAAGGCATAGCTTCTCCTCCAAGGCGTGGTTTCCTGAAGTATAGCATGTATTTTGAACTTGACAAGAGGAAAATTGCAAAATTTGAAAGCGCGTTTCAAATTTCAAAATTGCAGGGTTGAAGATAATCAAAAGGCCGCATGCCTTCTAAAAAGACTCTGGTGCACCAATGACATAGCTCAGGGTTTTCAAGGGATGGAAAAAAAACAAAGGGGCTGTCCGGCAACGTACGCTCGGACAGCCCCTTGTGCTGAAATAACGACACTCAGGATACTCTGGTTTTGTGGCGATTGAGTCTTCTCTTCTTCTTTCTTTTATGTGTCGCTATTTTCTTGAGCTTGCGTTTTCTACCACAGGGCACGACGTTTCTCCTTGGATACAATTACCGCGCGATGATGCACCCTCATCGAGCAATG
>CAZZJJ010000038.1:0-10034 GCA_964654405.1 uncultured Treponemataceae bacterium | reverse complement strand
ACATTACTTATGGATTTGGTTCAACAAAAAAAACACCGCTTGCCTTCATCATTTTTTCAAGTCTGGCAAGTTCAGCCTCAGCAAGCTTTAAATCATCTTCGTATTTTCTTCGCTCCGCGATTTTTGCCATGAGCCCTTTTGCTTTCCACGAATCCTGCTTGCCGATGTACTCAGTTACAACCTTTCCCGACACCCTTTTTACTAGATAGATGTATTGCTGAGAACCGCGCCGTTTCAGAACCAATGAACCTTTCGGCCTCTGTCCGCATTCATTTTTGAGACGTTCGACTTTCTTGGCTAGTTGAACATGTTCGAGCTGGAGCATGCCATTGATTGCGGAGAAGTTCATACCTTTAAGATACAGCAGGAGCAATTGGAATGGAAGATAAAAGTGTCTATGAGCGATACGCGATTCGAACGCGTGACCTTCGGCTCCGGAGGCCGACGCTCTATCCAGCTGAGCTAATCGCCCAATCGTCAAGATTGAACGCTGGCTATACTAGTATTTGAAAGCCTTTCTCGTCAAGCACTTTCAGGAATCTTGATTACAAAGCGTTTTCTCGGTTTAATAGCCGCATGGATTCACTGATTCTCGCTTCATCTTCACCTCGCCGCAGAGATATCCTTACTACGCTGGGCATTCCTTTTTCGATAATCGAACCCGATATAGATGAAACCGCTCATAACCATCTCCCGCCTGAGGAGAGAGTAATTCGGATTTCCGAGCAAAAAGCTTATAAGGCGCGAAAGCTTTTTGAGGATAGCGCCTCGCTTTCTTCCGAGACCCCTTGTCATTCCTGGCTGATTCTCTCAGCAGACACCCTTGTAGCCGTTGAAGATTGTGACCATAAAACTTGGGCAACAATCGGGAAACCCTCTTCCCGAGATGAAGCCCGCGAAATGCTTGAAATTCTATCCGGTCGGACGCACAGGGTTTTTACCGGCATGACCTTGCTGGATTGCCGTACAGGTTTTCCGTATTCCAAAACCGTTGCCGCCAGTGTGACTTTCGCGCCGATGACTGACCAGGAAATATCCTGGTATCTTGATTCGGACGAATGGAAAGGTGTAGCAGGCGCGTATCGGATTCAGGGCAAAGGTTCGCTCTTCATTGAATCCATCGAAGGCAGCTGGTCCTGCGTGATGGGCTTGCCAATCCGCGAGCTTTATGGCATGCTATGTGACGTTCGTTTTTCTTTTTGAATAACGACACATGGCACAGTTGTGCCAAATATTTTCCGCTTCGCGGATGACAAACGTCTTTCCGCGATGACGAGAACAAGAGAAGGGGATCAGATTATTCTGATCACGGGAGAACCACATGGCTGTAGTTACCATGAAAAACCTGCTTGAGTCAGGTGTCCATTTTGGACATCAGGTGAAGCGCTGGGATCCGCGCATGAAAAAATTCATTTTCGCGGAACGAAACGGCATTCACATCATCGATCTTCAGAAAACCATCCAGGCGATAAAAGACGCTTATGACGCCGTTCAGAAGGTGGTCGGTTCCGGCAAATCAGTGCTTTTTGTCGGTACAAAGAAACAGGCACAGACAGCGATTCAAAAAGAAGCAGAACGCTGCGAACAATTCTACGTCAACAATCGCTGGCTCGGCGGCATGCTCACCAATTTTTCCACCATCAAAAAATCAATCCAGCGTCTCAAGAAAATCGAGCGCATGGAAGTAGACGGCACTTTCGAAAGCCTCACCAAGAAAGAAATCGCAAGCCTTCAGAAAGAAAAGACAAAGCTTGAGAAAAACCTCGGCGGAATTAAGGAAATGAAGGATCTGCCTGGCATTCTCTTTGTCGTAGACACCCGAAAAGAAGCTATCGCGGTCGCCGAAGCCCAGCGGCTCGGCATCCCCATTGTTGCGGTCGTCGATACCAACTGCAATCCGGAAGGGATCACCTACCCCATCCCAGGAAATGATGACGCTATCCGCTCAATCAGCCTCTTTACCCAGATCATTGCCAATGCGGTCATCGACGCCGGTGCTTCCGAAGGACTCAAGATTATTGAAAACCTCCCCAGCGATGAAGCGGAAGATATCGCGGCTGATGCCGCCAAGGATGATGATGTTGAGATCGACATCAACGCTTATACCGCTGTCGCAGAAGATGCTTCTTCAGCAGCCGCCGCCGAACCGGCTGATGCTGCGGATGAACTTCCGCTCGTAGATGAAGACAAGCTCTACGAAACAAAGTAAGGAGATACAATATGGAAATTAAAGCATCCGATATAAAAAACCTGCGCGAAAAAACTGGCGCGGGAATGATGGATTGCAAAAAAGCGCTCACTGAGTCAAATGGCGATTTCGCAGCAGCTGAAAAACTGCTTCGCGAATGGGGGATGGCTGGGGTCGAAAAACGAGCTGGCCGGGCTACCAACGAAGGCCGGATTTTTATTGCCGAGAAAGACGGCGAAATTGCCATGGTAGAAATCGCCTGTGAAACTGACTTTGTGGCAAGAAACGCTGATTTCATTGCTTCCGGCAATAAGATCGCTGAAAAAGCCCTCGCTGCCAAAGCCAATGGCCCTACCCCCGAACTTGAAAACATGGTCAAGGATATTGCCTCTGTCATTAAGGAAAACATCGCACTGAAAAGAGTCTTCTTCCTGAAAGCCGGTGCTGGAGAATATCTCCACAGCTATACCCATGGCGAAGGACGAATTTCTGTTGTTGTCAAAGCTGCTTCTTCCTCATCTGAAACCTTTGCCAACGACAAGGTAAAAGCCTTTATTCATGATGTTGCTCTGCATATCGCAGCTTTCAATCCAATGTTCCTTGATCAAAGCAAGCCAGATGCCTCCTGGGTGAAAGAACAGCAGGAGATTTTCGCCAAGCAGGTTGAGTTGGATGAGAAAATGAAGGGCAAACCAGCCAATGTCATTGAAGGCATTCTCAAGGGCAAGCTTAAAAAACTGATGGCGGAAGTCTGCCTGATGGATCAGGGCTTTGTCAAAGACGAAAAAATGTCAGTTGCCCAAGCGCTTGAAGCGGTCAAGAAGGAGACTGGGCTTTCGTTCACCATCGCCGGTTACACCTATGTCAGAGTTGGAGAAAACGCCTGACATCTTGCAAATTCCTGTTTTTCGTACATAATGAAGACATAAGGGCAGCCTGAAGCGAGCCCTTATGTCTTTCTTTTATAAAGCCCGCGTTCAAAAGGAGCAATACATGGATTCTACACGAACAGCATGCGAAGAAAGAATGAAAAAAACTATTGCATCGCTCAAGGATGAGTTCAACGCAATACGTACCGGCCGAGCATCCCCTGCTCTTCTTGATAAAATTCGGGTCGATTATTATGGCCAAAAAACGCCGCTTTCCCAAGTCGCTACCGTATCCGTGCCTGAAGCCCGGCTGATTGTTATTCAGCCATGGGATAGATCGCTGTTCAGCGATATTGAAAAAGCCATTTTGAAATCTGAATTGGGACTCAATCCATCCAATGATGGAAAAGTGATCAGAATCGCTATTCCGCCGCTCACTGAGCAGAGGCGAAAAGAGCTTGTCAAATCAGCGAAAGCTATAGCGGAGCAGTCCCGCGTCGCTATTCGGAATATTCGGCGTGACGGGCTGGAAGAGCTGAAAAAGCTGCTTGCTGCGGGCGGTGTTCCTGAGGACCAGATTAAGAAGGAAGAAGATGAGCTTCAAAAGTTGACTGACAGTTTTGTTGCTCAAGTAGCCAAAGTACTTGAAGAAAAAGAAAAAGAAATCATGGAAGTATGATAAGCAAAGAACATTTGCCGTCGCATGTTGCCATCATCATGGACGGCAATGGCCGCTGGGCAACCCGCCGTAACAAAGCACGGACCGAAGGTCACAGAGCCGGGCTGGAAACTGCAAAAAAGATTGTTGAATATGCTTCCCTGACCGGTATAAAATATCTGTCCTTGTATACTTTTTCGACAGAAAATTGGAAGAGAGCTCAATCTGAAGTCAGTTTTCTCATGAACCTGATAAAAAACCATCTGCGCAAAGAGCTGGATTTCTATCGGGACCATCAGATAAGGGTTGTTCATACCGGAAACCGGGATACGCTGCCTGCTGACATCCTTGAAGAAATAGATTCAGTCGTGAGCGATACAGCCTCCTTCAAAGGAATGACCGTCAACCTCGCAATAAATCATGGGGGAAGAGATGAAATTATTAGGGCTGCCAATAAGGCGATTGCGAGTGGAACACGGAAGCTTACCGAAGAAGATATCAGAAACAATCTTGACTCGCCGCTGGTTCCTGATCCTGATCTGGTTATCAGAACTGGCGGTGAATTGCGTTTATCCAATTTCCTGCTCTGGCAGACAGCATATGCCGAACTCTATTTCTCGGAAAAACTATGGCCGGACTTTCAAATCGATGATTTCATGCTGGCTCTTGAGGATTTCTCGCGGCGGGAACGGCGCTTTGGCGGTTTAAAATGACTGGAAACACAAAACAGCGGCTTTTATTCTTTTTTATCGGCATTCCCACCTTCATTCTGGCGGTTCTTTTCCTGCCTTTTTGGAATAACGCACTGTTTTTTCTTATTGTTGCGGCCTTGCAGGTAATGGCAATTTACGAAATGCGAGGCATTTTCCGGGCAAAGGCAATTACAATTGATGCGGTTCGAATCGCCATTTTTTCCTTCGCCACCAGCGGTGCTGTTTTCGCTTCATCGTTTTCTGCAAAAGAGTCGAGGACACAATTTTCTTCACTTGAAATTCTGCTTATCATGTCTGCTGTTTCTCTTCTTCTCATCGCCGGCCAGTATGCTTTTATAAAAAAAGATGATTTTGAGTCAGCACTCGCGGAAATTTCAGCTTCCGTTTTTTCCTTTTTTTATATTGGAATATTGGGCGCGTTTATTGTTTATACCGCGACGTGCTTTCCGCAGAAAAAAGAACCAGTTTTTCTGTTTACATTGATGACATTCGGAAACGACAGTCTTGCCTGGCTTTTCGGTGTAACGATTGGCAAACGGCGAGATCTTTTTGATGTTTCGCCGAATAAGAGCATCGCGGGCTTTATCGGTGGTTTTTTGGGATCTATTTTTGCCGGCATACTTGGATATTTCCTGTTTCCTGAAGCCGGATTTTCTTCCATTTCGCCCCTGATTCTCATGGGCGCACTTATGGGCTGTGCGGTTATTGTGGGAGATTTGCTGGAAAGCGCTCTTAAACGTTCAGCCAATGTGAAGGATTCAGGGCTTGTTGTTCCTGGCAGAGGCGGTATTCTTGATTCTTCAGACTCACTTTTGTTCTCAGCTCCGGTTTTTGTTTTTCTTTCTCTGCTCTTCGGTTTTTTCAAATAATGGCTGTGTTTTGCCGATCTGATTCCGGAACCGGCTCTTATGTCATGGCGCTTTCATACAGGATTTGAACTTATGGAGAAAAAAGCAAAAAAGATAATACTTCTAGGCGCTACCGGCACAATCGGAATTCAAACGCTGGAGTATGTCGAACAGGCAAACAGAGAAGCTCCAGGCAGTTTTGAAATCGTGGGGATGTGCGCACATTCAAATGAGAAAAAACTTCTTGAATACGCAAGGTTCGGAACAGCTGCCAAGCTGGCTCTTGCTGAAAAATCCGAGACCGGGAGAATCCATTTTTCTGGCAAAGACGCGATTCGATTTTTGCTTGAAAATACCGAGGCTGACATTGTTGTCAATGGTATTGCCGACTCTGCAGGCCTCGAAGCGTCCTGGCATGCGCTCCGATCCGGCAAGCACTTGGCACTGGCCAATAAAGAGTCGGTTGTCATGGGTTACCGCTTGCTGGCCCAGCTTGCGAATGCAAATGACCGGATGATCATTCCGGTTGATTCAGAGCATTCAGCGCTTTTTCAGCTCATTGCGCGGATTGGACGTTCAGATATCGCCAGTATCGGCATTACAGCCTCTGGCGGCCCCTTTCTTAACAAGAGTCTTAGGGAGCTGGAAACGATCACCCCGGATGAAGCGGTCCGCCACCCGGTCTGGAATATGGGCAGGAAAATCAGCATCGATTCTGCAACATTGGCAAATAAAGGGCTTGAACTCATTGAAGCAGTCAGGCTTTTTGGATTCAGGCAGGACAATGTTCGAGTGCTTATTCATCCGCAAAGCCTCGTTCATGCATTCATTCAAACCAGAGACAGCGTTCTCTGGCCCCATGTATCCTTCCCCGACATGCGCCTCCCCATCGCGATAGCACTCACCTGGCCTGAGAAAACGGATTTATCGTATGGAAATGTCGATCTTGCCGGCAAAACACTGTCTTTTGAAAACCCTGATGACAGCCGATTTCCAATGCTGAAGCTCGCCCGAAATGCCCTGGATATTGGCGAAGGCGGAACGATAGCGTATAATGCGGCAGATGAAGTTGCTGTTCATGCTTTTGAGGCAGGGCTGATCCGTTTTACTCACATTTCTGTGGTAACTGAGCGGGTTCTTTCGGCATCCTGGCCACGGCTTGTGGATAATTTCGAGCATATACGGGAAATTGACAGCCATGCACGAGAAACCGCAAAACAATTCATTCAGGAGATAGAATGCTGACCATTCTCGCAGGTCTTATCGGGTTATCCATAGTCGTAATTTTCCATGAACTTGGTCATTTTTTTGCAGCTCGGTCTGTCGGCGTCGAAGTAGAAGCGTTTTCGATTGGCTGGGGACCTAAACTGGTAGGTAAAAAATGGGGCAAAACCGAATGGAGAATTTCCGCGCTTCCTCTTGGCGGTTTTTGCAAGATGAAAGGCGAGGACGATTTTAAAAAGGCTCTTGACTTGAAGTTAGATACAATTCCTGGGAGCAGTGATTCTTTTTACGGTGCTTCCCCCTGGAAAAGAATCATCATTCTCTTTTCCGGGCCGCTTATGAATGTTGTTTTTGCCATCATTATGTTTTCTTTTGTTTCACTTGTCGGAATCACGATAATTACCGCGCCGAATAGAATTGTTCTCGCATCGGAATTCAATAAAACCACGGAAGCCCATGCCTCCTCAAACCCCGCTGACCTTGCGGGGCTGCAAAGCGGTGATATCATTCTTGCTCTGGACGGCAAAACCGTCCGGGATTATTCCGACATTCAGGAGCTGATCGGCTTCAATCCCGGCAAAACAATGGATATCGAAATTCTGAGGGATGGGAAAAAGATAGCGACGACAATAACGCCCATGCTCGACAAGAACAGCGGACAAGGACTCATAGGAATCTATGCCTGGGTGGATCCAGTCATTGAAAAGATAGAAAGCGGTACGTCAGCTGAAATCGCCGGATTGCTTCCGGGTGACAAGGTGCTTTCGGTTAATGGTCAATCGGTCAGAAACACCATTGATATCATGAAGATTCTCGAATCCAAGCCTGAAGTAATTGAATTGAATGTGGAGCGCAGCGCTCAGCGCATTACAAAGAAATTAGTTGTTGTCTATTCAGATGCGAATTCGCTCAATCTCGGTATTCAGTTCAAGTCCTTTGTCCGGCATGACAAAGCGGCTGGCGTTGGCGATGCCTTTATCAATGGCGTAAGTGAGTTTTCGAAGACATTTTCTCTGACAATCAGAGGAATCGGGCTTCTTTTCAGCGGTGTCAATGTTCTCAAAGCTATTTCCGGGCCTGCCAGACTGACATATATCATTGGAAACGCGGCTACCGAGAGCATCAAGCAGTCGGGCTTGGCTGGTATTGTTCCGATTTTAAATTTTCTGGCCTTTTTATCGGTCGGCCTTTTTATAATGAATCTGCTTCCCATACCAGCGCTGGATGGCGGCCAGATTCTTTTAAGTCTTTCGGAAATGATCAAGGGGAAACCGATTTCGACAAAATCCATCTATCGTTTCCAGACAATCGGTATGGTGATGATTCTCGCGCTTTTTCTTTTTGCCACCTTCAGCGATGTATTGTTTTTTATTTTTCGCGCCGGTCAAGGCTGACAAACTTCGCATATGCCGGTTTGAACAGCACGGTGACCTTTCCGATAGGGCCATTTCGCTGCTTTGCGACAATGAGATCAGTCTCAATCTGCTCGGATCTTTGGTCAGCAGATTTGTTAATTTCACGTTCACGGTGCAAAAAGAGGATAAGGTCGGCATCCTGTTCAATTGATCCTGACTCGCGGACATCTGAAAGATTGGGTTGTTTTCCTTCAGCCTCGCGTCTCAGCTGAGACAAAGCGACTACCGGCACCTTCATTTCACGCGCTAAAGCTTTCAAAGAGCGGGATATCTCCGATATTTGCTCCCATCTCGGCAAATCCGAGTTTTCATGGGTAATGAGCGTAATATAGTCGATGAAAATTATTCTCACACCTTTTTCAAGCACTAATCGCCGCGCCATTGTTCTTAAATCAAGCAATTTCATATTTGGCATGTCGACGATGTAGAGCGGCGCTTCATAAATTCGTCCAGCTGCTTCCATGATGTCATTGAGATCGGATGTCCTGAGCCGCCCTGTTCTTATTCGATCACCGGGGACACGGGCTTCGGAGGCTATGATTCGATTCATGAGCGCATGCTCGGACATTTCGAGCGAAAAAAAGGCAGCTGGAATTTTCAGATCTATAGCAATATGACTGGCAATGGTCAGCGCAAGGGCGGTTTTTCCAACTGATGGCCGAGCACCGATGACTATGAACTCCGAATTCTGGAAACCGCTTGTCATGGCATCAAGGTCGGCGAGTCCCGACGGAATACCGGTAAAAGCATTTGGATTTTGGCTTAGCTCTTCAATAATACTGATTATTTCCGGTATTAAATCTTTGATTGAGTGATAGGAGGCGGTTTTTCTATTCTGGGTTATTTCGAATATCCGGGACTGAATCTGGTCGAGGATTGGTCCGGTTTCAATCGAATCATCATAAGCGAGCGACATGACAGTCGAAGAAAGCTTTATCAAGCTTCGCCGCGTTGACATTTCCTGAACAATTTTCGCGTAGTATTCAACATTTGCTGCAGAGGGGGTCATGGATGTCAGCGACGCAATATATGCCGGTCCGCCAGCTTTATCCAGGGTGCCGGCCAGCTTTAGTTCATCAGTGAGGGTGATGAGGTCAGCCTTCTGCCCTTTTTCATGAAGCGCGAGTATCGCTGAAAATATCTCACTGTTGGCAAGCGAATAGAAATCGTCGGAACGAATATATCGCAATACTGATGTCAGAGAGTCCGGATCGATGAGCAGAGCTCCCAGACATGCCTGTTCGGCTTCGAGGTTGGATGGCGGAATTTTATCTTTTAATTGCGTGTTTTGAATCATAGCACCCTGCGATTTCCAGTATACCGAAGATTACGCCAAACTCAATAAAAAAGCATCAGTCCCGCTGCGGATTTTATAGAAAATCCTTTTGGGCTGATGCTTTTTTAATATTTTCGCTGAAGCGGCAATATCAGTTCATGCGTCCAGCATTGATGGCAGCTTCGAAAGCGGCCGCCTGCTCCTCTTCGGTCGCTGGCTCGGCATGTTCAGCGCGAGTTCGCTTGACACGCTGCTTTCTGGGCTGATCCTCGGAAGATTCTTTGGTTTCAGCTTTTACTTCATGTCCGGCGACGGCGACTTTCACAATGGCTTCTTCTTTATCATAGAGATGGACTATGATTTTATAGTTGCCGGTGCTCTTGATGGCCTTGCCAGGCACTTCAATTTTCTTACGGTCAACTTCAATGCCCTTCTTGAGCAGCTCGTCAGCGATTGTCGCGTTGGTGACAGCGCCATACAGTTTGCCGTTTGCGCCGGCAGGCATGAGCAGAGCCAATTCTTCAGCTTCAAGCTTTTCTTTAAGGCTGGCGGATGACTTTTTCTTCTGCTCCTTGATGGCTTCAATTTCCGCTTTGCGCTTTTCAAAAAGCGAGACGTTCTTTGAATTGTGCGCGACTGCGTAGCCGCGGGGAAGGAGGTAATTCCTGGCGTATCCGTCAGCGACTTCTTTCACATCGCCGATTTCGCCAAGGTTTTGGACATCTTGATTCAGGATGACTTTCATGATCAGGCTCCTTTAAGGTTGCGGTATGGAAACCATACCTCGGTAATGCCCAGTACAGGCAATGCAATCAAAATAATTGTCCCGACTGTCGGATTCAG